>JAFXIM010000152.1 GCA_017533165.1 Eggerthellaceae bacterium | reverse complement strand
CGGGTAGTCTGCCTCTAATTCATTCAGGAAGTTCGCATCGAACTCCAATTGCTTATCGGAAGGCACGTAGGCTTTCGTTTCCTCTGCGGGTTTGAACAGCTCTGAGTATTCCTCCGTGAGTTCGGGATAGTCTTCCGCGATCTCGGCGGCACCTATGCCCTTAATCTCAAACGCCATACTCATGGCTTCCGCACTTCCCTGCTCTGGCAGGTATTCGTCGATGCACTGCCCGTTTCGGTACTGTCGGGTTCCGAGGTTGTAGCCGTAGTCCTCGTCCGCCCAACGAACCTCTAGGGTAAGTTCCGGGTACTGTCGGGAAAGTTCCATGAAGACGGGTTCCGGCATGGACCATGCGGTGTCGAAGTGAAGGTTGCCCGTCTCGTCGTCAATCACGCGCTGCTCGGGGTCGTTGTTCCACTTCGTCCCCCAGTTCTGTGTAGACCAGCCGTACCAGGTGGGTGCCCCGTGTTCCCTGAAGTTGTCCATATATCGCTTACCGAGTCGAACGAGGTCTTCGGGTGCTGCCATGCGGTGTACGTCGGCAAGCTCTGCGATCCTCTGGTCAGTGAGCAGGAAGTTGGGTGTATAGAAGGGGCGTATATCACGCGCTCCGATGAGGATGGATTGAAACTCGCTCGAGCTGAGCCTCTCGTCGAGCGACAGCCTCGATTCGCTTCCCGGGCGCGCAAACGACAGGTAGGCGTCTATGGCGTCATCAGTGATGCTGCCTTCCGTGAGGTCGAGACCCTTCGGCATGGGTATGACCTTATTGAAATCGAACGTGCCGGGATGACCGTCAAAGGCGATTCTGTCCAGAAGCTTGTCTACCTGCTCAGGAGGTCCGTCGAAAGAGAGTATGTTCGTTACATAGTTAGGCATATCGATTCACCCCCCAATCAAAGCAAGGGCGCATCGCGCCGTTTATCGGTTTTCTGGTTTTGATCGATGGAGGGCTGCTGTTGCTTAGCGCGGTCCTTGGCTTCCTTTACAACCTCGCTCAGGGACTCGCTTCGGCTTAGCTTTCGCTCAGGCTCCTTGTAACCCTCGATGTTGAGTTTCTTGTCATATTCACGATCGAATATCTGCTCCATTTCTGTTTTGGTGAGGAGAGGGTGCTGTTCGATGCTCTCTACCATGGTCTCGATGGTCACGCGTTCTTTCGCATCGAACTCGCTCATCTCACTTCGGTATTCCCTCAGGTACTCGGAGGCGCTCACCGGTTCGATTTCGCTCACGTCCTTACAGAACGCATACTTGATCTCTTTCTCGGTTGCTTGGATGACGAGGAAACCATCGTTGTTGTCCTGGACGAGCGGGTCCATCTTGATGGTGTCTGGGAAGTTCTTCAGCTTGCCTTCTTCGTACTCCCATTTGTGGAAGTCGTTCTCTTCAACCATGAGATCGTGACCGGGTACGATGGATGAGGAGACGGTGTTGATTTCAGTCAACGCCCTCAGTAAATAGAGGTCCTCTCGTCGGCCGTCAAAGCTCATGCCTCCGACTCGGCTGTGTTCGCCAAGGCCGAACGGGTTGAACATCTGATCCCTTGTTCCATTGAGGAAGTCGATGAGTTGGTGAGCTCGGATGATGGCGAAATGCCCCCAGCACCACTGGAGGTGCATGGCGAAAAGGTTATCCCCGGGGCTGCCGGGTTCGTTGGTCTTTCCATAATTCACGTATGCCTGGAATCTTTGTCCCATATGTATCAGGCTCCTTTTTTGTCTTATTTGAAATTGGTTATGTATTGCTTCTAAAGACCCCTGTGATCCCAGTCATGCTCAGTCGGATAGCCGGAGAGGGGCGGGAGGGGGCGAGGCAGCGGATACTTCCTCAGAAGTTGCTCAGTGCATTGGCGGGAAGCCACGTAAAGGGCGATACATTGCCGGGCTTCAACAGTTAAGCTCGTCCCTTTAGAGCCGTGGTGCTTTACAAGAGTGAGCCCGCTCCCGTCCGTGAATCGTTTCATCATGCGCTGAGCGTGGCGGGTAGAGCAGCAGACCATCTCGCATGCCTCTGTGATTGATTCTGCGTCGTCAATCGCCAGCAGCAAATCAATCATCGGTCGATCGAGAACCGCGGGCGGGGCTGTTCCAGTCCCCTTCTTCAGGGTGATGGCAACATCCACGCTAAGGCTCATTTGTTCAGATAGGGCTATCGACATCATTCACCTCAATGCGACAAATTTTGTTCCTCGTGGAACATTTCGCGTGAAACACCTGCTGGCCCGTTTATCGGTATGCCTGGTTCCGGGTGAAACTGAAGAAGGGTGTTTTGTTGTCACTTCGTTAAAAACAACCGCTGTTATTTCTTTTCCAAAAATCGAAGTTGACGACTTTTTCGAAGCCCATGCCTGCCTTTGGGCCCGGAGTGGGTGGGCGCGCTTTAATCGGTATGCGACAACTTGCGTCGCACCCGCGCCCCTTAGT
>JAFXIM010000151.1 GCA_017533165.1 Eggerthellaceae bacterium | reverse complement strand
GGGGGAGAATTTACCGACCTCGACGCAGCTATTGCCCACGCGCTTGAGATGCGCGACCAGGGCGCGTCCATCATCGACGTGGGAGGTGAGTCCACACGCCCCGGTTCCAAAGAGGTTGGCCCCGCTGAGGAATGGGATCGTATCGCGCCTGTGGTGGAGGCGCTTGTTGCGCAGGGTTTGTGCGTAAGCGTTGACACGCGTCACGTTGAGGTGGCTCGCCATGCCGTAGAGGCGGGCGCGTCTATTATCAACGACATCTCGGGGTTCACCGATCCTGCGATGGTTAAGCTGGCTGCATCTTGTGACGCGGGCCTGGTGGTCATGCACATGCAGGGAGAGCCGAGCACCATGCAGAACGACCCTACCTACGTGGACGTGGTTGCCGAGGTGAGCGATTTTCTGCGAGCACGTTGCGAGGTGCTGGAGGCCGCCGGTGTGGCGCATGATCGTATCTGCGTCGATCCCGGCCCGGGATTTGGCAAGACGCCCAAGCAGACTATCGAGCTCATGCGCAACCTGCATGAGCTCGTGCATCTGGGTTATCCGGTCATGTGCGCCGCTTCTCGCAAGCGCTACGTGGCCTATGCCTATCGCATCGAAGACGCTGATCCGAAGGCGCGCGACGTGGCAAGCGCCGCCGAGGCTTTGCTGGCTTGCGAGCTGGGAGCCGCGGTGGTGCGCACCCACAATATTCCCAAGACGGTGGAGGGCTTGAGCGATTTGCGCCCCTATGTGCTCTTGGGCTTGGGTTCCAACGTGGCCATCATGGCGGAGAAGCACGAGCTGCGCGACGCCAAGATCGCTCAGATCAACTACGCCATCGGCCAGCTGTGCATGTTGCCCGACTCGCAGATCATCGATATCGCCAGCTTCTATGCCAGCGAGCCTGCCTATTACGAAGACCAAGACGAGTTCGTCAACACCGTGGTGCTGATGCGTACGGGCATTCCGCCGCTCGAGTTGCTTGACCATCTGCACGGTATCGAAAACATGCTCGGTCGCGTACGTGAGCGCGAAAACGGCCCGCGCACCATTGACCTCGACATTCTGGACTACCAGACCTACACCTACGCTAACGATAGGCTGGTGCTTCCGCACCCGCGCGTGAACGAGCGCGACTTCGTGGTCAAGCCGCTTCTGGAGATCCTGCCCAATCACGTGCTTTCCGACGGTACGCGCGTAGGTATTATTCCAGAAGGTGAGCGCGTCGGCGCCGCTTTCCGCATTTCGTAGCACCCAGGGGAAGGTCAAACGTCCATGCAGTTCCGCCATCTTACCTTTGACGAGATCGACTCAACCAACCTCGGCATCAAGCGAGCCATCGATGCAGGCCAGACTGAAGGTTTGGTGGTGCGTGCGGCTTCGCAGCTCAAAGGTTACGGCAGACAGGGCCGCACGTGGGCAAGCCCTGAGGGTGGTCTATACTTCTCCGTCTTGTTGCGCCCGAGCGTGCGCCTGACCGCTCTTCCCAGCTTGAGCTTGGCTACGGCTGTGGCGAGCTGTCGCGCCTTCCGCAATCTCTTGCCTGCTGACGCTTATGAAAGTTTGCGCATTAAGTGGCCGAATGACATCATCATCGCGCCTGAGCCGGCCGTTTCCTGCGCGTCTTCTGACGTTCCGGCATTCGCCGCGCCCCCTGCGCCTGCATTTGCGCCCGTTGCAGCTGCCGCGCTTGCGGCTCCCGCAGCAAGCCCCGATCCTCTCGCATCTGCTGCGGCTCCTGCTGCAGCCTCTGCGCCTGCGGCCCTCTCGCCTCTGGCGCCCCCGCCCACCTTCGCCCCCGTCAAGCGCATTCAAAAGCTGAGCGGCATTTCGCTTGAAGCTCATCGCGGAGCAGTGTGTCTCGGCATCGGCGTCAACGTGCTGCGACCTGACGAGGCGCCTGTCATCGAAGGAAAGAATGCCCCCATCTATCTCGCTGACCTCGGGTTTACCGGCGGCGTCGATGAGGTTTTCGATGCCGTCCTCAAGGAACTATCTCGCGTGTACGAGCAGTGGCGCGAATTCGGTTTCGAGGGTTTTGTGCGCGAGTTCGATGAGCTTATGGCCTATCGCGGCGAAAACGTTGAAATACGAGATATCGCGGGTAGGGTCTGCGCGGCTGGCCTGTTGCAGGGCATCGATGAAGGGGGTCGCCTGATCATCGAGCAGAATGGCGCGCAGAGCTTTATCTCCTCGGGCGAGCTTTGCCCGAGCGGCCGCTAACTCGGCAACCAGCTTAGTATCCCAGCTCTGTTAATTTGGCCTGAATGCGCCCCTTCACGATGGCCGCGATTTCAACGGTGCGCATGCCGGCGTAATCCTCGTAGTAGAGTGGCTCGAGGAAATGAACCTGCGTCTTCACGGGCAGGATGCGCCATGTGTTGAACACCTTGTAGGAGTCCACCAGCGCAATGGGCACGATGGGAGCCTTAGCCTTGACGGCGGCCTTGAAGCAGCCTGCTTTGAAATCCCAAAGCGTATGCTTCTTCTGGTTGTCGTAGGCGCCTTCGGGGAAGATGACGTAGCGACGGCCTTCGGCCACCTCTTCTGCGACGGTGTTAATAACGTTAAGGGCTTGACGGGCGTTGCTGAGGTCGAGACGCTGGCCGCGAAGCATCTCCATGATCTCGTTTACCAAAACGAAGTAGGACATCTCGCGGTCCATGACGGCGGTCATGGGGGCATCGTGTACGGCGGCTATGCCGTAGCAGCGTTCAAGAGGATGCGCAAGAACAACGACGACGCCCGCCTCCTGGGCGACAAGGTGTCCCGATGCGGAAAGCTGGCGCCCGTCTCGGGTTTCGAGATGAACTTCCAGTGCGGCGGCATGATCCACATGGAGTACGGCGATTACCTGGCTGAACAGGGGAATGCCGATAAGTTCAGCGGCGCTGCGCAGCTTTACGCCATTTTGGCGGGTGAGTATTCGTATATTCAACCCTTCGTGGTTCTCTACGTTCCGCTGTACGTGCGCTTCCAGGCTTCCGCGGCGCTGCGAGCAACTATCGATGCGGGCGTGGGTGTTACGAAGGACGAGGGAAAGTTCCACCTTTCGGATGGCGCTTCGTTCTCTTTGAACCTTAAGATTGTCGAGCTGGCTGTTACGCTTGGCGTGGGCGTGGCGGACGTGGTGTCGGTAGGTGTTCGCGGTTTGGGTTATATCAGCGCTTTCATGGGCGTGTATTTCGAGTCGCCCAAGGAGGGCAAGCCGAACCCGCGGCTCTCGCTCGAGGGGGGCGCGGACGTGAGCGTGGTCCTTCAGGCGTTCATGTTCAAGGGCAGTGTAAAACTGTATTCCTTTACTGGCGTCATTGCGGACAACTGGGCGGCGTCTCAGGCTGCGCGCCTCGCTTCGGGGGAGGGCGCTGATGTATCGAGCGCATCGGATGCGGGGAGCGCTTATGCCATGAGGCTGCCCGGGGGCGGTGTGGGACATCCCATTCCGAACCCTCTTGTTGGGAACGGCGGCCTGTTGAGAGGGGGCAGCCCTTCGACGGCGTTTTCCGACAACGCAGTTCCCGTTACCGCGAGCGAGCTCATGAGCTCGGTTGAGTTTACGGCAACTCCCAAGAGGGCGGTTCTGCGCTCGGGCAAAGTGGATGGCGCTCTTCCGCCTCAGCACGACCTGTACTCGTACGAACCTGTGCGGCGCGACGGGCGCGGTCTCGGGACTCCTTCTTCCGGTTTGCAGTCCCTTGGCTCCGGCGGCGCGGTGGTCGCAGGCGGAACCATGCACGAGGGCGCCTACAGCGATCCTCGCTTGAAGGTTGTTGTCGTTGACGGAGAGCCATGGATGCTCCGCATCCTGTCGGTGAACTACGGCACGGCAGAATCGCCCCAGGTGCGCACGCGCCTTTCCGTGGCGCGGTGGGTCTTCGACTCCGGTGACGGAGAGTCTTTGGCTGATGGCCTATGGGAAAGCGCGCAGGTCATCGACTTCGAGCCCGTGTACGGGGGCGTTCAGGTAAGCGAAGGCCAGGGCGGCGTTTCCGCGACCCCGCAGCGCATCGATCTCTACGATTACGATTACTCGGTGCTGAG
>JAFXIM010000015.1 GCA_017533165.1 Eggerthellaceae bacterium | reverse complement strand
GCTTGGAGGTGCTGCGTTCTTTTGACGAGGATGCGAAGCTGTTTCTCCAGCAGATGGCTGCAGCCTACGATTTAAGCGGTCGGGCTATTGTGAGAACTGCGGGCATAGCGCGAACTATAGGCGATCTTTCCCTAGACGAGCAGGTTCGATCAAGTCATGTCGCCGAGGCCTTGGGCTTTAGGCTGCGTGATGGGATAGGGGCATGAAAGTGGTGAGAAGACTCGAGCGACTTGAGGGTCCGCGATATCACCTTATTCCAGAAGATGAGGGCTTTCCCGAAGCTTTGAGGCGAATCGAAAGGCCTCCTAAAAGTCTTTACGTAATAGGTGCCCCCGCAGCTCTCAGAGAGGGCTTGGCTGTGGTGGGTGCGCGACGTGCTACCCCCTATGGCATAAGCTGCGCGCATCGGTTTGCATCGCGAGCAGCGGAAAGGGGTATTTGCGTCATTTCGGGAGGGGCCCGTGGCTGTGATGCCGCAGCGCATGAGGCAGCTCTCTCGGCAGGCGGGCAAACGGTAGCCTTTCTCGGCGGTGGTCTCGACGAGCTGTATCCCATTGAAAACGCTCAGCTGTTTCAGCGCATCATAAACGGCGGCGGTGCTGTGGTGTCTGAACAGGAGTGGTCTTTTAAGCCGATGCCTTTTACCTTCAGGGAAAGAAACAGGCTTATAGCTGGTTTGGCTAAGGCAACGCTCATCGTTGAGGCGGGATTGCCCTCGGGAACATTCTCAACGGCGGATGAGGCCTTAGCAGCTGGTCGGGAGGTGCTTGCGGTGCCCGGATCCATCACGTCGTCTCACTCACGCGGTGCAAATCGTCTCATCTACCAGGGTGCGCGGCCTATCATCGACGAGGCGAGTTTCGATGAGCTTCTCTTTGAGTTGTTCTCCTGCCTTCGTCAGGAGCGCGTGCGGAGTAAGGATTTTTGCAAGGAGCGTTTCACGGAACTTACGAGAGATGGGTTTGCAGGTGGGGAGGTTTTACTTGACGCTCTGAGATCCGAGCCTTTGGGGATGGAGGAGATGAGAGCGATCGCCTTGAGGGTTTGCCCCGATTCCGATGAGCTTCCCTGGTTGATGCTTTGGCTGGCTCATGCAGAACGCGTTGGGGCCGTCGCTCGTTATCCAGATGGAAGGTTTGGTCCTGTGCTCGTTTAGCTATCTGCTCGAAAAGCGCAGCTGGCAAGTGGCCCTGTCTGCTATGCTGTCTGGTATGAAGAATCGTGTAACAATCATAGGTGCCGGACTCGCGGGTAGCGAGGCGGCCTTGCAGCTGGCCGACAGGGGTTTTCGCGTACGTCTCATTGAGATGCGCCCCCTTGTTGCCACGGCTGTGCACAAGACCGACAAAGCAGCCGAGCTCGTATGCTCGAATTCTCTCAAGAGTACGAAGTTTGACAGCGCTGCTGGCATGCTTAAGCATGAGTTGAGCGTCCTTGGCTCGTATGTGCTCAGAGCCGCTTTGGATCACCAAGTGGCAGCTGGCGGCGCCTTGGCTGTTGACCGCGATCTCTTTGCGGCCAGGATCACTCAGCTGATCGAGAGCCATGAAGGCATCGAGCTTATCCGAGCAGAGGCAAGTAAGATCGCCGAAGAGGCGCAATTTTGCGACGCTTTGATCCTTGCTTCCGGCCCCCTTACCTCTGACGCCCTTTCCGAATCGCTCATGGCTTTGACGGGCGAAGATCACATGGCCTTCTACGATGCGGCTGCTCCGGTAGTCATGGCGGACTCTCTCGACATGTCAAAGCTCTTCAGGCAGAGCCGTTATGAAGAGGGCTTGGGTGACTACCTCAATGCGCCCTTTACCAAGGAAGAATACGACAGCTTCATCGAGGAGCTACTAGCTGCCGATCGCGTTATCAAGAAATCTTTTGAGTCTAAGGATCTGTTCCAGGCATGTCAGCCTATCGAGGAAATTGCGCGCGCCGGACACGATGCTCCTCGCTTCGGCACTTTGAAGCCCGTTGGTCTAACTGATCCCCGCACGGGGCGCCGCCCCTGGGCTGCCTTGCAGCTTCGCGCGGAAGACGCTCACGGCTCAAGCTACAATCTCGTTGGCTTCCAGACAAACCTCACCTTCCCGGAGCAAAGGCGTGTGTTCAGCATGATTCCCGGATTGGAGAATGCTGAGTTTGCCCGGTACGGCGTCATGCATCGAAACACCTTCATCAACGCTCCGCAGCTGCTCGATGATCACAACAGGCTCAAGAGCCAAGCTGCCGCTGAAATAGAGGTTCCCATTTACGTCGCGGGTCAGCTCGCGGGAACCGAAGGCTACTGCGAGGCCATTCGGTCTGGCTTGCATGTCGCCTTAGCCGTCACCGCTGATCTTCGTGGCATCGAACTGCCTCGTCTGTCGAATGAAACGGTATTTGGCGCGCTGCTTGACTATGCTACTGATGAAAATACGGTTGACTACCAGCCTATGCATGTTAACTTCGGCATTTTGCCTCCCTTTGAGGAGCGCATTCGCAACAAGCGTGATCGTTATATCGCGTATTCTCGCCGCGGCGATCGAGCTCTGCGCGCTTATTGCGATGCCCTCGTGGAGGCTGGGCTCATTTCCGCTCGTTGCGAAGATGCCGTTTTCGCACCCGATGAGGCCTAGGGCCTAACGCATGACCTATGACTGATAAGCCTTCTTGTTCTCGGGATTGCGATCTTCCTGGCGCCTCTTGTGTTCGGGGTTTTTGCGACGCCATGCGTTTTGAGCGCAATGCATCGAGTCATACCGTGCGGGCCTATCAGCTTGACTTGATGGACTACCTGCGCTGGGCTAATCGCTCCAAGCTAGATCCCCTTGCGGTGAACCACAGGCAGCTGCGTCGCTATCTGGGTGAGCTTGATACGGCTGGTTACTCCCGCAAGACCGTCAACAGGCGTCTGTCGTCTTTGCGAAGCTTCTTTCGTTGGCTTAATGTGACTGAGCAGATCGGCAGCGACCCCTCAAGCGTTCTGCAGGGGCCTAAAACGCCTAAGAGTCTTCCCAAGGTAATCTCTGCCCAGGATATGTGTCGCTTGCTTTGCGTGCACGGACCTCAGGATATGGCGGGTATGAAGCGAGAGCAAACGCCCGAGCAACTGCGCAACCAAGCCTTGCTCGAGTTTCTGTACGCCTGCGGCGCTCGTGTTTCTGAGGCGTCCGGTTTGCTTATCGAGAACGTCGACTTCGGTCTCGCACAGGTTAAAGTCTACGGTAAGGGATCAAAGGAGCGTATCATCCCCTTGCACGACATGGCGTTACGAGCCATGCGGAGCTATTTGTCATTGGCTCGACCTAAGTTGCTCAAGGGCAGATCATCCGACTATTTCTTCGTATCCACGCGTGGTAACGCCATGAGTCCCGATGCGATACGCAAGATGTTCAAGGCGAGCCTGCGTGAGGCGGGGCTTGACGAGAGTCTTTCTCCCCATGATATGAGGCACACATTCGCATCCGATGTTTTGTCAGGCGGAGCGGACTTGCGCAGCGTTCAGGAAATGCTCGGTCATGCAAGCCTCTCGACCACCCAAATCTACACTCATGTTTCGTCGGAGCGACTCAGGGAAAGCCATCAGCGCGCCCATCCTCGCGCCTAGGTGATACCCCGACTATCAACAAGGCTCCCACGTAAGGGTTTCACCTTTCTCTGCATTGCTTTAACCAGCCCTCCATTCCTTCACAATGGGGAGAAGGTAAACGTCCTGTGGATAGGAGCTTCAATGAGCAAGAGAAAGGCAAGATGTCTGTTCGCTGCAGCTTTGGTCGCGCTGTCCTTCCTTCCTTTTTTCATTTAATGGGCTTTTGGCAGCGCCCTTGTACCGAACATAAGTTCCCCTTGCATAGATCTTTGACATGAGGTGGAGTACAATTCTGCTGACAGATTCGCCTGCGTTGCGCACACCATACAGCTTGAAAGCAGAACTAAGATATGGCTCAAACCGAAATCGTCATCAAGGGTGCTCGTGAACACAATTTGAAGAACGTTGATCTAGTTATCCCTCGAGATAAGCTTGTAGTTATCACCGGCCTTTCCGGCTCCGGCAAGTCCAGTCTTGCCTTTGACACCATGTATGCAGAAGGCCAGCGTCGTTACGTGGAAAGTCTTTCCAGTTATGCTCGTATGTTTCTCGGCCAGATGAGCAAGCCTGATCTTGACAGCATCGACGGTTTGTCACCTGCGGTCTCCATCGACCAGAAGACCACG
>JAFXIM010000150.1 GCA_017533165.1 Eggerthellaceae bacterium | reverse complement strand
GTAGGACATCTCGCCGATGACCCGCTGGATGGCCGCAACGTCCCGATACTTCCTCGGCTTGTGCCACTGGTCGAGGTACGCCACGCGGTTGATCCACGAGTAGTACGAGTCCCCGCCGAAGCACTGCGGGTACACGAACTTGCGCCCGTTGCTGGCCGTGACCTCGATCGGGTCGATGGCGGCGAACTGAGACCAGATGTTGCACAGCTGGCCGTTGCTCGTCGGCGTTCCCGTGAGGATGTAGCGGTATCTTGCGCGAGCCGCCACCTTGACGCAGCCCTTCGTGCGGTTCGCGGCAGGCGACTTGATATAGTGGCTCTCGTCGAGCACGACGACATCGAACGTCTCATCGACGAGTTCCTTGCGCCGCCAGAGCGTGTCGTAGGACACGATCACGAGCTGGATACACATGAGCGCCTTGCGTTGCTCGTCGTCGAGCATGAGAATCTTGTCCTCCCACGACGTGCACACGGCCTTCGGGGCCACGATCAGCGCGTTGCGGATGCGACCGCTCTCGGCGAGTTCCGCGATCCTGAATAGGACGGGGAACGTCTTGCCCGTGCCTTGCTCCATGAACAGGGCGAACCCGTCGTTCATGCGCAGCAGGCCCAGCGCCGTCTTCTGATGTGCGTAAAGCTCTACCATTCCGTGACCTCCGCACCGCAATCGGGGCAGAAGGAATAAGCCTTCTCGTCCTTGCGCTTCTGGCGCTTAGCGCCGCACTCGGAGCACAGCCAGCGGTTTTCGTCGCCAGTCATGCTGATGTTGTTGCAGGTCGGCGTACCACACTCGTCCTCGAAGAACTTCATCACGCTGTTGTAGCCGTAGAACTTCTCGTGGTGGAACTCGGTGCCGCAAGAGCCGCATTCGACGTGGTAATGCCACTGGCCGTTTTCGAGGATTCGGCTGCGGAGCCAGAGGTCGTCCATGTTGCACACGGGGCACACGGGCAGCTTGTCGCTCATTCCTCCATCTCCCTTCTCCACCAGGACTGTTCCCAGTCGCGCTGGCCCTCTACCTCGTCGTAGAAGCGCTCGCGCCACGGCTCGATCTCTTCCTCGTCGAACATCTCGGCGAACTCGTCGCGCTCCTCGGCGCTGTCGAACGCATGGGTGCCGCCGTTACCGCTGTAGCCGTAGATGCCGCTCATTTCACGACACCTCCCAGGGCGCACCCGACAAGGCACCCGCCGTAGGCGACCACGAACGGCCAGTAATCGAGACCTGCGATGCCGAGGGCGATGGGCAGGAAAACGCAGAAGCAGCCCACTAAACCCACTACGATGCTGGGGATGTTGCGTGATAGAATTCCGATGACGGCTTTCCCGAGTCCGTCGTTCGAGCGTCGCATCCTTGGCCTGGGGCGACGCTCCTTAGCTTGTTGCACTTGCTGGTGCATTTTGCCTTCCTTTCATGATCAGCTAGAACACCTTCTTTCCGAAGAGCTTCTTCCGCTCCTCGGGTAGTTGCGCGAAGAGGTTCACTTGACCTGCTTCTCCTGCTTCCGCTCCAACAAGGTGAAAGCGTCTGCCAGGATTCGGTTCGCCTTCGGAGATTCCAGCGACCCGCTGAGGGCGTTGCTCATCTCCGC
>JAFXIM010000149.1 GCA_017533165.1 Eggerthellaceae bacterium | reverse complement strand
GCCTCGCCCCCAATCGGAAGGGTTTCATCGAACTCGATGCGCTTAAAGCTGCTCTTGATGCTGATACGGTGCTCGTCTCGATCATGATGGCTAATTCCGAGGTCGGAAGCATTCAGGCCATTGCCGAAATGGCAAAGCTCGCCCATTCATATGGCGCTCTGTTCCATACCGATGCCGTTCAGGCCTTGGGTAAGATCCGCGTCAACGTGGCGGAGCTGGATGTGGATGCCGCATCGTTTTCCGCCCATAAGGTTGGAGGACCCAAGGGTATCGGCGCCCTCTACCTTCGAGCCAGAACCCCCTTTACGCCCTTCATGCTCGGCGGCGGACAGGAAACCGGTCGTCGAAGCGGTACGCAAAACCTTTGCGGTATTGTTGGCTTTACGGCTGCCTGCGCCGCGGCGGTTGAGCTGCAGGAAGCGGAAAGAGGGCGTCTTTGCGCATTGCGAGACCATCTTTACGAGCGTCTATCGCAGATCAGGGGAGTGCGTGCTACGGTTGAGGTGGGCAAGGGAAGCGATAGCTATCTCCCCAATATCGTCCATGTGCTGGTTGAGGGCTTTGAGAGCGAAACGCTCATACTTCGCCTGGATACCTTAGGTATTGGAGTATCGGGTGGTTCGGCTTGCGCTTCGCACTCCCTTGAGGCAAGTCACGTTCTGCGCGCCATGGCCATTGACTCCGATCGCGCCCATGGGGCTTTGCGCATTTCCATGGGACGCTATACCACGGAGTCGGATATCGAGGCTTTTCTCGCGGCCTTTCCGACATGTCTTTCCAAATAGCAAAGGAACTCTGTTTTGGAACTGATTAATACACACTGCCATACCGGTTACTGCGGTCACGCCGAAGGCGAAGTGTCAGAATACATCGCAGCGGCCAAGGCTGCCGGTTTGAGCACGCTTGCTTTCACCGACCACTTTCCGCTGTCTTCGCGCTACGACTTAGGCGGCTACCTCTCCGTGCCTGAGGAAAAGATCGGCCTCTATCGTGAAGCCGTTCTTAAGGCGCGTGCGGAAAACCCCGATATCGAAATCATCCTCGGCTGCGAGCTTGACTATCTGGGACCCTGTGAGGACCGGGTTCTTTCGCCCTCCGACTTCAAGCCTTACGAGCTCGTTTTGGGGTCGGTTCACTTTGTCGACGGCTGGGCCTTTGACGATCCCGCGGAGAGGGCGGAGTGGGAGAAACCCGGTGCTGCTGACCGCATTTGGCGCCGCTACTTCGAGCTGTGGTGTGATGCCGTATCGGACACATCCCAGCCCTTCCATGTCATGTCGCACCCCGACCTTGCCAAGAAGTTTAACTTCTACCCAAGCTACGATGTCAAGCCGCTCTACGATATGGCCGTGGAGGCCTGTGCGGCATCGGGTCGCATGATAGAGCTCAACACGTCGGGGGCCTATTATGCCTGCGGGGAGGTGTTTCCCTCACCGATTTTGCTGGCGGGCTTCGCGAAGGCGGGTGTTCCGTGCACAGTGGGTACCGACGCCCATGTGCCCGCCAACGTTGCGCGAGACATCAAGCTTGCGTACCGTTATCTGTATGAAGCAGGATACCGAGAAGTAACCGTCCCGACAGCAACGGGGGACAGAAGAAGCATTACCATCGAGTAAGCGTTATATGGAGTCGCGCTTTGCGTGGCTCCGAGGGATTCGTTGTGTGAAGGGGAGCGCGATCTCGGATCGCATTCCCGGCGACTTGATTGGAGGCAATATGTCTCAGGGCGAAAACGAACGCACGGCATCCATCAACATTTCGGAGGGCGTGAAGGATGAGCTTCTCAGGCGCTCCTGCTCAAACCTGGCGCGCGCTGAGCGCGGGTGGACGATCGGGTCTCTCGAGGCCGCCTTGCTGAGAAAGTTCCCCGCCGAGGATGCTGAATCATGGGACCGCACGGGCCTTGTGGTCGGGGAGCGCGCCCTGCCTTTAACCAAGGCGGCTTTGGCGCTCGATCCGACGCCTCGTGCCATTGAAGAGGCTGCCCGCGCTGGGGCAAACGTGCTCATCACCCATCATCCTCCCTTCATCTCCGCACCCGACTCTTTCGCTCCCGAAACTTCGCCGGCAATAAGTCCCGGCGCAGGTGTGTGGGCTGCCATCAGGCACGGGGTTGCCCTCATGTGTTTCCACACTGCATTAGACGTGAGTTCGCAGGCGGCTAAGGTGCTGCCCGGCATGCTTGGCCTCGATTTCAGCGGGCAGGTGGTATCGCCTTCGTGCGATGGCGGCTTGCGCGGTTATGGTCAGCTGTCGCATGTT
>JAFXIM010000148.1 GCA_017533165.1 Eggerthellaceae bacterium | reverse complement strand
CGGGAAGGGCTGACGATCGACCATCTCAGCCGGCAGACCAAGCTCGCGACCAATCACGCGAACCTCGTCCTTGTAGAGCAGCTTAACCGGCTCGACCAGCTCGAACTGCATGTCCTCAGGCAGACCGCCCACGTTGTGATGTGCCTTCACGCCATCAGACTCAATGATGTCGGGATAAATGGTGCCCTGACCCAGGTAAGAAACGCCCTCAGCCTTGCGTGCCTCTTCCTCAAACACGCGAACAAACTCAGCGCCGATAATCTTGCGCTTGGCCTCAGGCTCCTCAACACCCGCGAGCAAATCAAGGAAGCGATCGCTTGCATCTACGTACACCAAGTTCGCGTCGAGCTCCTTGCCGAACACCTCGACAACCTGCTCGCTTTCGCCCTTGCGCATAAGGCCGTGATTCACATGCACACAGATGAGCTGCTTGCCAATGGCCTTGATGAGAAGAGCAGCAACAACAGAGGAGTCAACGCCACCGGAAAGCGCCAACAGCACCTTGCCATCGCCTACCTGGGCACGAACTGCCTCAACCTGCTCGTCGATAAACGCCTGAGCCAGCTCCGGCGTAGTAATGCGCTCCATGTCCTCAGGACGCTTGTTGGGATCCATCGATGGCCTCCTCTAGAGATGATAAGTACAACAGAACAATTATAGTCACTGCCCTGCTAGCGTAAAACTTTTTCAGAAAATGAGCCCGCACCATCGGTGAAATCGGCCCCATTTTTAACGCTGGCGAAACACGAGGACGCCCGCACTGTCGCGGCAAAGGCATCGTTTCGATACAATTGAGGCGCTCTCAAAAAGGCGCGAGCATCTGAACAACTTAAACGAACTGTACGAATCAAAATACCGAAGGAATTCCCATGGCTCTCATCAAATGCAGCGAATGCGGCAAGGAGATCTCAGACAAAGCCGCCGCGTGCGTAAACTGCGGCTGCCCCGTATCTGCATCGGTCGCCAAAGCAACCCAGGCCTCCGGCATCGACCCCCTCATACAAGAGCTCTTCGAATTCGGATCCAAAAAAACCAGCGCAGCTTCAGAAGCCATTAGCGCCATCAAGGCCTACAAGCCAAACCAGTTCGTCCAATTCCTCCACAGCCGCAGGTTCTGGACGCTCGCCTTCCTCTACGTGGGCGCAGTCGTCTACCTTCTCATCGAGGACGGCCTGTACATGGCATCCGCTGGCGCCGCGGGCATGGCTCCCTTCTTCGTTCCCCTGATCATCGCGCGCTTCATCTACCCCTTCCACTATGTCAAAAAGTACTTTGAAAACCGGGGCGTCGACATAGTTCTGCGTAGGGAGTCCGATATAAACCTCGCCATCGCCGCTTACAACGCCATGCCTTCGCAAAAGATGGTCAACTACCTCAAGTCGCTCAACGAGCCCTTGAGCAAAGAATTGGAGAAAATGATCGCTGCGAAGAAGGCGGCCAAATAAGCTTCCTAGCACAAAATAGATTGCGAAGGTAAGCGCCTCCCGGTAGGGACCAAACCGCACGAGCCAACAAACCCGGCGTCATCCGCAAAAGCCGCGGGCCGCTAAAAACCCACCACCAGCTTTGCCAGAAGCAACACTATGGCAATGCCGATGAGCGGCTTCATGATACGCGGGCCATCCTTGATCACCAGCCCAGCGCCCAACCATGCGCCTATCATCGCGCAGACCCCCGCGGCCAGACCTAAGGGGATGCACACCTGGCCATTCACCAGGAACACCACGGTAGCCGTTAAGTTGGTGGTCAGATTGACCACCTTCGCATGAGCGCTCGCGTGCCGGGCGCCCAACTGCGCAATCAGACAAAAAGCAATGACGTAGAAGGTACCCGCACCGGGCCCATAAAAGCCATCGTAGGCGCCGATCACCAAACTGCACGCGCAGGCAGTTGCGTACATACGCGCATCGAGCACTAATTCGCGCTCGGAGTCGTCGATCAGAGAATCCTTCTTGAACACGAAGAAGGCAACGATGGGCAGCACGCCCACAATGATGTAAGTCAGCGCCGTCT
>JAFXIM010000147.1 GCA_017533165.1 Eggerthellaceae bacterium | reverse complement strand
TTCCGCTGGGGCAAGTTCTACATCGACTCCGACCTCGACGTCCGCTGCCAGGCCGACCTCGTCATTGAGCCGAACACCACCGGTCACCACATCCAGGAAGTCCTGAAGCGACTGGTCTCCATCATTGACGACGCTTACCCCGAGCTTATGAAGGCGCTTTGGGCTTAATCGACAACTCAATTTCAAGGGAATAGGCAGGATGCCGTGAAAGTCACAGTTGATTTTAAGAGCAGTTGGATCTACGACCCCAGCGGCATCAACAGCTTCGCCATCTCGAAGCTTGTAAGCGCCTGTCAAAAGGAGTTCGGGCAGAAGCTCAGCGTCGAGAACAAGTCCTTCACCGATGCTACGTTTACGATCGAAGGAGCGCTCGGATCCGCAGAGGTCGCCCGCCTCATGCAAGAGATCATCGAGAAAGACGTCTCCCGCGGAAAGAGCTGGTCCGAGATCTGCACCATCACGGTCGACGGTGCCGCCGCACCCGCCTCTGCTCAGCCCGCCGCTGCGCAGCCGGCGGCTTCTTCGGCAGCTCCCTCGCCCGCAACCGCTCAGCCGACGAGCGTACAGCCCATGCCCGCGGTTCGTCCCGTCATCATTCACAAGGATGGATCCCCGGCAACGCAAGCAGCTAGCACTCCCGCAACCACCGCAACTGCTACGTCAACACCCGGAACGGGCACTCCGGCGGGTTCCGCATCCGCACAGCCCTTCGCAGCTGCCGGCGCCGAAGCGGCTCCCACAACCCCCGCAGCCAGCACCGCTGTTGCAAGCAGCGTCCTTTCCGAAATCGACAAGCTTGTCGCCGCCGCGGACTTCAAGGAGCTTTGCCAGGAAATCCAGCGCAAAGCGGGTTTTATCCGCAGCCGCGGCACCTCGAAGGCCTTCCTTTCCACGGCGCTTCTCTTCTCCATCTCCTCTGGCTGCGGACTGACCAAGGCGCTGACGCTGCTCAACGAACTGCTCATCGAGCAGGGCATCCTCGAGCAGGGCGCACCCATCAAGGAGATCAGCCTGCCCGACCCCGGCAAATCTGACATCCATGAGCGCCTGAACAACATGGTCGGCACGCTCGAGCACGTCGTTGCCAAGCCGGGTGTTCTGTGCGTCGACATCAAGGAATGGACGAGCAAGACAACCGACCCGCATTTCAAGGGATTCCTTCTGTGGCTGTTCCGCAATGCCGGCAACTGCCTGATCGTGCTGCGCGTTCCCTACATGGGCGAGGATCGCCTCAAGCAGGCCCACGCCGACATCAGCGACATCCTCTCGGTGCGCTCCGTCGTGTTCCACCCCTTCGATCCGGTGGATTTGCGCGATCTTGCCAGCCGCACGCTTTCCGAGTACGGCTTCTCCATGACCGATGAAGCCTGGCGCATCTTTGACAAGCGCATGGAGGTGGAGAGGCAGGACGGCAGCTTCTACGGCATCCACACCACCAACAAAGTGGCAAACGAACTTCTGCGTTGCGCGGAAGGTGACGCCTCCATCGTGGAGGGCGGATCGTCGCTTATCACGGAACACACTTTGGCACCTCTCGTGGTAGAGGAAGACACCGATTTGGTCCAGGGCTTCGACCGCTTCAACGACCTCATCGGCATGGACTCCATCAAGCAGCAGATGATGGAGGTTGTGAACCAGATCATGGTTTCGAAGAGCAACCCCGCCATCTCCAGGCCGAGCATGCACATGCGATTCGTCGGCAATCCCGGCACTGGCAAGACCACCGTCGCCCGCATTTTGGGCGAAGTCCTGCGCGAACTCGGCGTGCTGCGCATCGGACGCTTCTACGAGCACAAGGCACGCGATTTGTGCGGCCGCTACATCGGCGAAACCGCGCCCAAGACCACTGCCATCTGCCAAGAGGCCTACGGATCCATCCTTTTCCTGGATGAGGCGTACGCGCTGTACCGCGGCGATGACAACAACAAGGACTATGGTCGCGAAGCCATCGACACCCTGATCACCGAGATGGAAAACAACAGCGACGACATCATCGTGATCATGGCGGGCTACCCCGACGACATGGAAAAGCTGATGGACGCAAACGCGGGCCTTCGCAGCCGCATGCCCTACACCATCACCTTCCCCAACTACACGCGCGGCCAGCTGCATGAGATCTTCATGCGCATGGTCAGCAAGGCCTTTAAGTACACACCCGAGATGGAAGAGCGCTCCAAGGAGTACTTCATGTCGCTGCCGAGCGAGATGCTCCAGCAGAAGAGCTTCGGCAACGCTCGTTTTGTGCGCAACCTGTTCGAGCGCGTTTGGGGCAAGGCGGCTATGCGCTGCAGGAGCCAAGAGGCCGAGATTATCATCGACGTCGAGGACTTCGATGCGGCGCTCGGCACGCTTGACAACACCGAGCCCGTGAAGAAGGGCGGCTCGGGCAAGATCGGCTTCATCTAAGATTTTCGGGTGTGCGGGCTTGGGCTCGCGGGCGTTGGCTGGACAGACTCTTACTTCCTGCATCTGTCCCATACGGTGGACTCGGCCACCTTTGCGCATCCCTATCCTGTGTCCAACGCAAGCAACAACGCACGCAGGAGGTATCAGCGTGAAGAAAGATAGCAACACCTACTTCAAGATGGGCGCCGCCGTTGCGGTGAGTGAACTCTTTGGCCTAGGCCGACTCGGCTCGCCAGCAAAGGTGGCTGGCGAAACCCGGGAGTTCCTCGGAAGCTTTGGTATCAAGAGCATGGATGACGTCGATGAGCTCGGCATCTGCGGGCCATACGTTGACGACCTCGCAAAAATCTACGAATGCTCCCGCTAGCAGCACTGAGAGCGCAATACGCGCGACCGCCAGCAGCACGCAGCGCGCTAGCAATATGCGCGACCGCCATCATCATGGGGTGCGCTAGCAATATGCGCGACCGCCAACCTGGGCTCCCGCCAATAACGCGTACAACAAACAACGCCCAAAGCGGCTCCTACCAAACGTGTGGGATAAGCCTCCAGCGCACACGCTCCATGTAGTCGGAATAGCCCGCAAGACCCTGCGCAAGAACCTGCTCCTCATTGCGAATCCGCTTGGCAATGATAGGCAGGTAGGTAAGCGTGATGACAAAGGAGAACGCTGATCCCAACACTATGGGCATCGACAAAAACAGCAGGAGCGTCGCGCTGTACATGGGATGGCGCACAACGCCGTAAAGCCCCGTGTCCACAACGCGCTGACCCTCCTGCACCTCTATCGTTCGAGACAGATAGGCATTTTCTCGCATAACCTCAGCATAGAAGGAATACGCCACCAGAAACAACACAGCACCTGCCCATGACGCCCAGGCGGGCAGCATGGGCCACCCGAAACGCTGACCCAAGCCGGCCACCACAAACGCCGCCAGAAACATAAGCCCCGAAAGCGCAACAACAGCGCGCTGCTCATCCTCCTGCTCATCGGCAGACAAGCGCTTGCGCAGCAAGTCGGGAGCCTTCGCCAGCAGCACCAGGCCGGCCGCAAACATCGGCACAAACAGCACGCCCATAAGCAACCATCCACGCCACCAGGATAGGTCGCCCGCAGGGACAAACACCAAACACCCCACAAGCACCACCCCTGCAACAAACTTAGCAACGGCAGCTCCAAGTAACTTGGCGTCCATAACCACCCCTATAACGGCGACAAGCTGTCGTCCTCTTTCATCAAGCGGCTCCATCGGTGTGCAGCCACGTCGCACGTGTGCAGCACGGCGATGGGATTGTTGCCCAGCATGCGATCCTTCACCACAAAGGTGGTGCACGGCGCGTCGGAGTGGCGCGTGAAGATGCTGTCATGCCCCACGCACAAACCCATGATCACGTTGA
>JAFXIM010000146.1 GCA_017533165.1 Eggerthellaceae bacterium | reverse complement strand
GGCGCCTGCGACATGCTCGACAAGCTCAAGGGAGAGGTCATGAGCCACGATAGCTTTACCGAGGAGCAAAAAGAACAGCTCGCTGCAACTATCGAGAGCCGCAAGGAATGGTACGGCAGGTCGGGCCTGTGCCGCAAGAAGGCATAACACGCTGCGCCAAGCGTAAGCATTTTAGAAGTTCATATTGGGGCGAACGCATAATCGGCGCGTTCGCCCCTTGCATTTTAGCCAAAACGCAAGCTTCAGCCATTGACTATCTTCGCTTCTCGTATTAACGTATGAACAGTTGTTCATACGTTTTGATCGGATGAGAAGATGACTGCTCAAACAAGCGAGACCCCTCAGCGCCCGCAAGAAGAATGCTGCGAGCACCAAACCCTTGAAAACTCGGGCATGCCCAAGGAGGAGACTCTCTATGACCTCGCAGACCTGTTCAAGGTGTTCGCCGACACCACCCGCATAAAGATCCTCTACGCCCTCATGGAGCAAGAGCTCTGCGTCGCCCATATAGCCCAAGCCGTAAATGCCACGCAAAGCGCTGTTTCCCATCAGCTGCGCATCCTCAAACAGGCGCGACTGGTTAAGTTTAAGCGCGAAGGCAAGAACATCATCTACTCACTTTCCGACGACCACGTTCACTCAATGCTCGCTCAGGGCATGAGCCATATCTGCGAGTAAGGTCAGCCCTTCATACCAACGAGAGGAGCCCTCATGAAAAAGGCCTTCAAACTGATCGACCTTGGCTGCGCCAACTGCGCTGCAAAGATGGAAGCCGGGATTGCAAAGCTTCCCGAGGTATCGAACGCAACCATCAGCTTCATGACGCAGCGTCTGGTCATCGAGGCGCCCGACCATCGCTTCCCCGCCGTTGTCGATGAGGCGCAGGCAATCATCTCCAAGTTCGAATCCGACTGCATCATCAAGCGCTAAAGGAGACGCATGAGCCCTCGGCAGAAGAAAACCCTCACCCGCATAAGCGCGGCAGCCGTCCTGTTTGCCGCGGCCCTTTGCGCATCCGAGACGGGCCTGCTGGCAACACTTGGGCACGCTGCGGGCATACGCCCGCTCTACCTCGAATTCATCGCCTTCCTCATCCCCTACGTCATCGCTGGACATGACGTCATTGCGCGCGCCTTCAAGCACATCGGCCGTGGACAGGTATTCGATGAGAATTTCCTCATGACAGTAGCCACCTTCGGCGCCTTCGCCCTGGTCTTCTTCCCTGAAAGCGAGCCTCATATGGCCGAGGGCGCTGCGGTCATGCTCTTCTTCCAATACGGCGAGTTCTTCCAAGATTACGCCGTCAGCAAGTCTCGCCAGTCGATTAGCGACATGATGGACATAGCACCCGAATTCGCCAATATCGCAAGCGAGGGCGAGCTCATCCAGGTAGACCCCTACGAGCTGTCCGTGGGTGACGAGTTCATCGTAAAGCCGGGAGAGAGAATCCCGCTTGACGGCCTGGTAATCTCAGGCGATTCCCAAATCAACACCGCCGCCCTCACGGGCGAATCCGCGCCCAAGCACGCAGGCTGCGGCGACGAGGTGATCTCGGGTTGCGTCAACCTCACAGGTACGCTCACCGTACGCGCGACCAAGCCCTTCGAGGATTCAACCGTCAGCCGCATCCTCGAACTGGTCGAAAGCGCCGCCGACAAAAAGGCACGTACCGAAAGCTTCATCACGCGCTTCGCCCGCTACTACACCCCCGCCGTCGTGGGCATCGCCGTACTGCTCGCCGTGATTCCCCCGATAGCGCTTGGACAAGCCTGGGCTGACTGGGTGCAGCGCGGCCTCATTTTCCTCGTGGTCTCCTGCCCCTGCGCCCTGGTGATATCGGTGCCCCTATCCTTCTTCGGTGGTATCGGCGGCGCGTCACGCGCGGGCATCCTGATCAAGGGAAGCAACTACCTTGAGGCGCTTGCCCAAGTAGACACCATGGTTTTCGACAAAACGGGCACGCTCACAACGGGCGCCTTTTCCGTGGTGGAACTCAAGGCGGCAGAGGGCTTTGCGGAAAGCGAGCTTTTGCGCTTCGCCGCGCATGCCGAGGCCTTCTCCAACCACCCCATAGCCCAGGCCATTTGCGAGGCCTATCAAAACAGCGGAGAAGGTAAGCGTCCCATTTTGGATCTAACAAACGTTTCCAACGTTGAGGAGACGGGCGGACACGGCATCAGCGCCATCGTAGAAGGACGCCAGGTTCTCGCCGGAAACGACAAGCTGATGAGCTTGCACGGGGTGCGCGGCTTTGACGAAACGTCGCATGTCGCAAGCACAGTCGGCTCAACCGTGAACCTTTCTGTCGATGGCGTCTTTGCGGGCAGCATCACCGTGGCGGATGCCATCAAGCCCGATGCTCGAGCTGCGCTCGCAGACCTTCGTTCTCTCGGCGTACGCCAAACCATCATGCTCACGGGCGACCGAGCCGACGTTGCGCAGGCCATCGCCACAGAACTTGGCGTCGACCAAGTGTATGCGGAGCTTCTCCCCCAGGACAAGGTCGAACAGGTTGAAAGCCTGCTTCAAAGCAGGGGCGGTGGATCAAGTAAAGGCAAGCTTGCCTTCGTGGGAGACGGCATCAACGATGCCCCCGTCCTCATGCGAGCCGATGTTGGCCTGGCCATGGGCGCCATCGGATCAGACGCAGCCATTGAGGCTGCCGATATCGTGCTCATGGACGATAAGCCCGCAAACATCGCCTGCGCCATGAGGATAGCCCGCAAGACCATGGGCATCGTGCGGCAAAACATCGTTTTCGCGCTTGGCGTAAAGTTTGGCGTACTGGCACTGGCAGCGTTTGGCATGGCGAACATGTGGCTTGCCGTGTTCGCGGATGTGGGCGTTGCGGTGCTGGCCATCATGAACGCGATGCGCGCCATGCAGATAAGCAGGCTGCGCTGATTAAGCGCGCTCAGGCGACCGAAAGACGGAACGCCCGATAGGCCTAATACGCAAGATGCCCCAAATCGCGCATGGTAATGCGCTCTTGAGATGAAGTGTGATCGAGCCTCTACTTAAGGTCGGCGTTACTCGGCCTCGTCAACGTCGGCCTGCTTGCGGTTGCGATAGCTTGCGGCAGCGGCGCCCGCGGCCTCAGCCGCAGCGTCAACGAAATCACGAACGGGATTTGCCGCCTGAGATCCAAGTTTGCCTGCACCAAGGCCAGCTGATTCCTTGCTCGCGCCGCGCGGTTTAACCGCAGAACGAACCTTATCAGTCACCGAGGAAACCAGTTCAAGAGGGGCGTTGGTTACAGCGTCAACCGTGTCAAGCGTACTCGAAACAGAACCCGTGATCTGAGTGACGTCCTCGAGGATTTGATCGACGCGCATGATCTCCAAATTGGCCGCGTCAACGGTAAGCGTCACGCGGTCGAGAAGCGGATCGACCTTCGCCACCGTAGGCTCCAGCTGAGCGGTGATGGCCCTCACGCTCTGCACAGCGGGCTCGAGCTCGGTCGTGATACGCTCGACGTTGGCGATCACCGGCTCGACTTGCTTTTGCACCTCGGCAACGGTTTTGCGGGTGCGGCGCATGGTAAGGGCGAGCTCTGCGATGAGCCACACCAAAAACACGCCCACGACGACGTAGACGACGGGCAGTGCGAAATTGATGATCGCGGCAAATTCCATGTTAAGCCTCCTTGTTGCGAAAGCTAACTATATCACTTCAGCTTGCATTGTATCGAGCCGCACTAAGCTTTGCACACAGCGTAAGCATCTCGAAGGGAAGGCGACGCGAAACCGTAGCCAAGAAAACGGCTATGAACCCGGTTGCTTCCTAGCTTTCCGCTCTTCGGATTGCAGCCGGTCGCGAGCAGCCGCTTCCGCCCTGTAGGCCTCCCAACCCCTGTCGCTTGACTTGTAGAAGCACCCCCGCTCGAGCCCTTCAGGAAGATAGCGCTGTTCAACCCAACCGCTGGGATAGCTGTGCGGGTACTTGTAGTCCCCATAGTTTTCCGACCCCGGGCGATGGCGATCGCGAAGGTGATCGGGGACGGCTCGCGCCGGTCCATGACGTACCTCCGCCAAAGCGGCGTCGATGCCAGCCTCCGCCGCATTGCTCTTAGGGGCAAGAGCGAGGTAGATAGCAGCTTGGGCTAGGTTGATGCGGCATTCTGGATAACCGATGACCTCCGCAGATCGGAAAGCGGCCTCGGCCACGAGCAGTGCCTGAGGATCAGCGTTGCCAATATCTTCCGATGCGGCGATGAACATACGGCGTGCGATGAACTTCGGGTCCTCACCACCGTCTATCATGCGAGCAAGCCAGTACAGAGCCGCATCCGGGTCGCTTCCGCGCATTGACTTGATGAACGCCGAGATGACGTCATAGTGCATGTCTTTGTTCTTGTCATAGGGAAGCGCACGATGGGGCGTTGCAGCGCGTATCGCATCAATAGATATGGAGGAGGGCTTGTTCTTCGTGCCAGGCGCAAGCATGCCCGCCGCAAGCTCAAGCGTCGTGAGAGCCGTACGCCCATCACCGCCAGCCAGCACCACTATGGCGTCAAGCGCGGCATCGTCGAGCGAATACTCGCCGGCGAGACCACGATCGTCATGAAGGGCCCGCTTGATCAAGGCAGCCACGTCCGCATCGCTGAGCGCATGCAGCTCAACCACGCGCGAACGCGAAATAAGTGCCGAGTTCACCTCGAAGAAGGGGTTTTCGGTTGTGGCACCAATAAGCACGATCACGCGATCTTCCACCGCGTGAAGAAGGGCATCTTGCTGGCTTCGATTGAAACGATGAATCTCATCGACGAACAGAATGGTGCGCAGGCCACGCATGACCAAGCGCTTTTCAGCCGCATCGATCTCGCGACGAAGATCGGACACCGTGCCTCCAATGGCCGAAACCTCCACGAAGCTTGCCTTCGTCGTCTCCGCGATAACATGGGCAAGAGAGGTTTTTCCCGTACCAGCGGGACCGAAGAGTATCACTGAGCTCAGCTTGTCCTGTTCGATGGCAGTGCGCAACCAACTGCCAGGCCCAACCGCCGCCTCCTGGCCCACGAGCTCGTCAAGCGTGCGCGGGCGCATGCGAACAGCCAAAGGAGCAACCTTCAGCTTCTCCGCATTCTCCATTTCGGTAAACAAAGTATCCATGCGTCTATGGTATCACCCCGCGACCGCTGCGAGGACCGCAGCGGCTAAAAAATTCGAACAAATGTTTTTGCTGACACCTTCTCCATAATTCCCCATCTACCTTCGATCTGGGAAGCTAAGCGCAGACCGTTCGCCGGCGTTTTCAGCCAACAGCTACCGTTCGCCGGTAGCGGATCACAAAATCCCAACAATTATCGGCTCCGAATTCACAAGATGCCCACCATGCATTCATAAGCACTTCAATCTCAAGTTTTATACTGTATCCAGCAAGAGAGAGAAGGTTCCCCTCCTTCATCGATTGCCTGCTTACTTCCCTTTAAGCAGAGCGGCCTTAAGGGCCGCGAATCCCCCTCCTTTAGGCCTCGGCTGGCTCCCCTCCCGCCGAGGTCCTCTTTTTTCTCAGGCATTTCAACGCAAAGAGAAAAACAAGCGGGCGACCCGAAAAGCCACCCGCCTACCTTTTGCTGCGATAAATGAGCTCGCCCGAACCCGCCTAGCCTTTCATGCGCTTGTAGAGAATGTTGTTCGTCTCGAGCCAGCTCTCAACGGTTCCGGTATCGAAGCCATCTGCGGGATCGATGATGAGTGCGTACATCTCCTCTTCCTTCAGGACCGCATCAAGCGCATCGGTCAGCTGAATCTCTCCGCCGACACCCGGCTTCACATCGGCCAATAGCTCCATGACGCGGGCGCTCAGCAGGTAACGGCCGAACACGGCGAGGTTCGACGGAGCATCTTCAAGCGCAGGCTTCTCCACCAGGGAGTCAACCTTCCACACATCATCGGCTACAGCAGCACCAGCGATGACGCCAAAGCGGCTCACCTGGTCATCGGGCACGGGCATGACAGCGATGACACTCGCGCCGTTATGTTCGTCAGATACCTTCTGCATGGCGGGAAGCATATTGTTGTCAGGCACCAAAACATCACCGAGCAGCACGTAGAAGGGCTCGTTGCCGGTCTTTTCCGCCGCGCAGTGCACGGCATGGCCCAAGCCGAGAGCCTCATCCTGGTAGACGTAGCTCACATTGTAGTTTCCCACGCGCTCAACGGCATCGGCGTAGGCATCCTTGCCGCGGCTGCGGAGCAGCTCGACCAGTTCGGGCGCCGGAGAGAAATGCTCCTCGATAACCT
>JAFXIM010000145.1 GCA_017533165.1 Eggerthellaceae bacterium | reverse complement strand
TGCGGCGGCCATGGCCATTCGTCTGCGGGGAAAGGGCGTGCATCGAGGTGATTACGTATCGGTTGATCTTCCCAACTGCGCTGAATACGTGCTGCTTGCCTTGGCGGCGGCCTATGGCTCCTTTACCCTGGTGTGCCTGAACCATCGCCTGACCAGCTCCGAGAAGATTTCGCGCCTGCTTGATCTTGAAAGGGAAGGTGTGCGCATCGCCTGTCGCGTTGACCTCGAACGCGTCACGCGCTTGGTGAACTCCGCGCATGCCATCCTTTCGGGTGCGGGCAGGCAGGCAAGTCGCTCGCGCTTGGGCGTTGAGCAGGATGCCATCGGCGACGTGGTGCATTTTGCGGAGCGCTCTGCGCACCTGTTTGACGCGCGCTGTCCCGCCATCGTCATGTTCACCTCTGGTACGACGGGTAGGGCAAAGGCCGTGCCCCTCACCTGGGAAAAGCTCTCGCAGTCTTCGCGCGTATCGAACCGCTTGCTTTCCGAGCGCGGTAGCGGCATGTGGCAGGCGGTTTTGCCCCTGTATCACATTGGTGGCTTCCAGGTACTCGTGCGCTCCATTGAGAACTGGACGCCCTTGCGTCTTTACGCGCGCTTCAATCCCCAGCGCGTGCTTGAGGACGCGCGCATTCACTCTGTCACGCACATTTCCGTGGTCGACAAGATGCTGCAGGATCTTCTGGCCAGCGACACCCGTGGAACTCTTTCCCGCTACCAGTGTATCCTGCTTGGCGGCGGTCCGCTTAACCCCCAGACAATCGAGCGTGCGCTTGCGGCAAATGCACGCGTATGGGCAAGTTATGGCATGACCGAAACCGCGAGCCACATAGCAAACGAGCTCGTGACGCCCTCGTTTACCGGGGGGCTGCGTCTCATGCCCGGTTATTCAGCGCGCATCGTTGACCCTGACGTCGAGGGCTTTGGCCGCTTGGCCGTCAAAGGCCCGGGTGTGTTCTCGGGCTACCTCAACGCGCGTGCGGCTTTTACCGTCGATGGCTACTTCCTTACGGGCGACACCGCCGCCCTCTATGACGGTTGCCTTTTCATGCGCGAACGCACTGCCGATATGTTCATCTCCGGGGGCGAGAACATCTACCCTGCCGAAATCGCGGACGCGCTTTTGCGCCAGCCCGGCATAAGCGGGGCGCATGTGTTCGGCGTACCCGACCCCAAGTGGGGAAGGCGCCCCGTTGCCATAGTCGAGCGTCGCGAAGGCTCCCAGCTCAGTCCCCAACAGGTCCGCGCCGCGATCAGGCCCGTGCTTTCGAAAATCTACCAGCCCAAACACATCTGCCTGGTTGACGAGCTGCCGCGTGCAGGCATCGGCAAGATTGACCGCGCGCGCACCGAGGAGCTCTATGAAAAGCGCATCGAGGTGAGTAAGGTTTCGCTCTATCACATTCGCGTCCCCTTCAAGACGCCCTTCGCTACGGCAAAGGGAACGCTTGGTACGCGCGATTCGCTGATCATCGAGCTTACCGACGCCGAGGGTCGTGTGGGCCTTGGCGAATGCGTGTCCTTCCTGACGAACTGGTACCTTCCCGAAACCCTGCCCGATGACGCGCGTGTTCTGCACGACGTCCTCTCGCCGCTTGTCCTGCGCACGGCGTTTCTCCATCCTCGCGAGGCATCGCGTGCCTTTGCTGCGGAAGGTGAGGCCGCCAGTTGTCCCATGGCCTGCGCTGCGATGGAGATGGCTCTTTGGGATCTTTTCGGCAAGATCGAGAAAAAGCCTTTGTGGCAGCTGATTCGCGAGGAATATGAGCGCTTGGGTGGAAATCTGGCCGGTGCTTCAGGTGCGGTGCTGCAGGGATCTTGCGCCAAGGTGGCAGCGGGTGCGGTGCTTGGCATGGGCACGCCGGAGCAGACGGTGGAAAGTGCTCGCGCATGCGTGGCCGAGGGCTATCGCCGCGTGAAACTCAAGGTTGCCCCGGGCAAGAGCATCGAATCCGTGCGGGCGGTGAGGGCCGCTTTCCCGCAGCTGTTCATCACGCTCGATGCCAATCAGAGCTTCGGCTTGAACAACATAGACGAGCTGCGCGCATACGACGGCCTGTCCATCGGCTGGATAGAGGAGCCGCTTGACATGAGCGGCGCGAAGCTTGCCGGCCGTAGCGACCCCTTCGCACGTCTGGCTGGTTTACAGCGGATGATCAAGACGCCCATCTGCCTGGATGAGTCTTTTGAGAACGCCGCCGAAGCTCATCGGGCGCTTACCTTCTCCGAACTTACTTGGATTTCGATAAAGATCGGTAAGTTTGGAGGCATTCAACCTGCGCTCGAGTTTATTGCGAAGGCGCAATCCCTTGGCCGCAAGGTGTGGATGGGCGGCATGTACGACACGGGCATTTCCAAGCGCATGCATGCGGCCTTTGAGGCTTTGCCGGGCATTGTGATTCCCGGCGATGTGGGTGCCGTTTCGCGTTACTTCAATTACGACATCACCAAGCCCCACTATGATGCCGAAAGCGGTTGCGTGGTGCTCAACGAGGAGGGGCATGAGTGCGGTTTGGGCTGTGAGCTAGATCACAAGGTTTTGGCAAAACTGTGTTTGAGAAGGACTACGCTCGAACTCGAGGCTTAAACTTCGTTATGATTATGCTTTGCGCGTTTGCGTGAGGCTGCTTGTCTTGCGCAAATTGGTCGATTGACCTGCGCTGGCTGTGCTGCCGGCGTGCGCGGGCATGTTGTCTACCTGAGGAGGTTTAAGCGTTTTAATGGATGTTGCGATAAGTCTTGTCCTCGTTGTGTTTTTCCTGGCCATGAATGCGTTTTTCGTCATGGCGGAGTTTTCCCTCGTGCGCGTGCGCAAGTCGCAGATCGAAATGGCCATCGAAGATGGCAAGTCGGGAGCCAAGAACGCCAAGACCATCACCGATAACATCAACGCTTATCTTTCAGCCTGCCAGTTGGGCATCACGCTGGCATCGCTTGCTCTCGGTTGGCTGGGCGAGCCCGCTTTCTCCGAGCTTATTCGCCCGGTGTGTGCGCTGATCGGCCTGCCGGAGGGCCTCATCTCCGCCATCGCCGTTGCGCTCGGCTTCATCATCATGACCACGCTCCACGTGGTAGTTGGCGAGCTCATTCCGAAGTCCTTCGCCATCTTCTCCACTGAAAAGTACGCGCTGGCTACGGCTACGGCGCTGTTGTGGTTCTACAAGCTCACCTATCCCATCATGTGGGTGTTCAACGGTATCACCAACTTCTTCGTGCGACTTGCCGGCCATGATCCGGCCAACGAGCACGAGGTGTATTCGGGCGAGGAGATCAAGCTGCTCATCGACGAGAGTACCGAGAGCGGTCTCATCGACGAGGATCAGAACGAGATCGTAGACAACGTCTTCGACATGGGCGAGAAGGATGCGCTTGCCATCATGACCCCGCGCATCGATATGGTGTGCCTGGACCTTGAGGACTCGCTGGAGGAAAACCTCGACACCATCCGCCAGTACAAGTACACGCGTTATCCCGTGTGCCGTGGCAGCAAGGACCACATTGTGGGCTTCGTGCACATGAAGGATCTGTATGGCATGGATGCCAGCATCCCCATGGACGAGTGGGCCATCATCCGCGATATTCATGCTGTTCCCGAGACCATTCCCACGATGAAGCTGCTCGAGGTCATGCAGAAGAACCGTACCGAGATCACCGTGGTCGTTGACGAGCATGGCGGCACGGCTGGCATCGTTACCATGAGCGACATCATGGAGCAGATCGTGGGTCGCATTGACGACGAGTACCTGCACGAGGCCGAGGACTCGGTTGTGACCTTGGCTGATGGCAGCCTGTTGGTTGACGGATCGCTTCCCGTTGGCGAACTCGAGGAGCTCATTGGCTTTGAGCCCGAAGAGTCCGACGAGTGTGAAACCGCAGGTGGCTTGCTGCTCGTGCTGTTTGATCGCATTCCGAAGGCGGGCGACATGGTGCCGCTCGACCACGGCAAGACGCACGTGGTGTTCACGGTTATGGACATGGATCGCCTGCGTATCGACAAGATCCGCGTTGAGATCTTCCAGGAGGAAGAAGAGGAGTAGGTGCGCGGGTGCGCACGGGTGTGGGCGCTTGGCGCACGGGTGCGCATGCGCTGGGAGACCGGGCGCGTTTAGGCGCGCAGACGTGCGATCGTTTACGCTAGAAGGGCGGCGTGCTTACCTTCGCCAGCTTTACCTCGGTTGTGCTTGGGTCCTAGCGAACCTCAAACCCCAGATAGTGCTCGCAGTTGCGCCAGCACATGTCCTCGAATTCGCGCTCGGTGAAGTTGAGCTTGCGGAAGCGTTCGTATTCGGATAGCGGGTTCCACATGGGGAAGTCGGACGCGAACATGATGCGACTGGTTCCGTAGTGGCGGATGAGCTCTTCGGTGCGGCGCGGGCCGAGGTATTCCATTGAGCTGCAGACGTCGAAGAAGCAGCGCTCGTCTTCGAGGAATTCGACGGCGTAGTCGTAGACGGACCAGCCACCGAAGTGCGCAGCGTCCACCGCGAGGTCGGGGAAGGTTTTGAGCACGTTTTTCAGGCGACGCGGGTGCGAGTAGTCGTAGCGGTAGTCGCCGGTGTGGACGAGCAGGGGGATGCGTCCCTGAATTATTTCGTAGACCTCCATGAGACGCGGGTCGTCCATGTTAACCATTTGAGTGTCGGGGTGGATCTTGAGGCCCTTGAGACCCATTTCGATCGCGCGGTTGATTTCGCGCTCGGGGTCGGGGTAGTCCTGGTGCATGGTGGCGAAGCCGATGAGGTTGCTGTGCGCGGTGCATTCGGAGGCGATGAAGTCGTTAATGGATTCGACCGTTGCAGGTTTGACGGCTACCGAGCATACCACGTGATGCGTGATGGGGGAGTCGGCGCAGATGTCGAGCAGGGTGGCCGTTGAGGCGTCTTCGATGTCCATGGGGATGGAGTAGAAGTCGCCGACGCTCTTGGATGCGCGAGCTGCGATTTTCTCGGGGTAGATATGGCTGTGGCAGTCGATGACGGTCATGGGTTTGCTCCTTAGGCTGAGGGAGAAGCGAGGCACGGGCTTTTGCTTGCGATCTCGGTCATTATTTTGCGATTGTGCCAATAGTCTCACGTTTAGCGTAGCACAGGTGGATTTCGATTGCTTTTCGTTTGCGGCGGCGTGGGAGGATTTCGGTTGTCTTGCGTTTAGTGGACGTACGTGGGTTTTGGCGCGCTTACCTTTTGATTTGTGGTGGAAATATGGAGATAGATACGCTCGGAGGCGTTGAGTGTTGCAAGCAGTCAAAATGGAGCGTAGTATATCTCTTTGCGTTCAACGACGCATGCACATTGCGGGGTAGAGCAGTCTGGTAGCTCGTCGGGCTCATAACCCACGTCGCAGCATTGAAAACTGAAGAGGATTTCCGTCATAGTGCGGGGTGGAGCAGTCTGGTAGCTCGTCGGGCTCATAACCCGAAGGTCGTCGGTTCGAATCCGGCCCCCGCGACCAAAATCAAGTCCCTGACCTGCGAAAACGGTCAGGGATTTTTTATTGCGGGGGAATTTTTCGGCCGAAAAAGTTTACCCCTGAGACCCTTTCCGACCAAAAAACGAGCCTTCCGGCAAGGATGAAAAAGCCGACCGAAGTCCTCATATTATCTATCTTGAGGATAGTATCGCGGGGGAATTCGGGGGGATTTTTCTCGCTACTCCGCGGGAATCACGCCGTTTCGCGGGACACGCGGGGGAATTCGGATCCCAACCCGCGTCGCAGCAGCGGCGCCTCTCCGAGGCCCGGAGCACGCGAATTCCCCCCTTGGAAACCCCCTTCCGGACCCAGCCCCGACGCGCCAGGGGGCGGACCCGCCCATCCGCCCCGGCGCGCCGTCGGGTATGTGGGTTCCGTGGTTAATGGACGTAGGGAACTCTAGCGGACTATCCGCGTTTTCCGCCTCTTGCCGCTATTCGCCGCAGCATGTAAAACCCCTTGCCATTGAAGCGACGTATCCGCACTCGAGTTTTGCGGTCAGGTCGAACCGATGCGACAGGAGGTATATCGATGCAAGCACATGCGGCCGCGCCCCAGGGCGCCGGCCAGATCCCCAATCCCTATATGGTCTATGGAGCGCCCCCCGGGTTCGCTCCCCTCACGGACGAAGCCGGCGTCTACCTGCCCACGGGCCCCGGCGACGCCCAGCGCATGGAGCTCCTGAACATGCCGGGCGACGGCTCGGACGTGTGGCTCGACGTGCGCGCGGTGCAGCTCTACCTGCAGATCTCGCTCACGTCGATCTACAAGCTCATCCATCAGGGCGAGATGCCGGCGGCGAAGCTGGGCACCAAGACGATCCGCGTGAACCGCAAGGCGCTCGAGGAGTACCTGCAGCGCGCGCAGCAGTCGGTCGCCGACTTCGCCGATGGAGGCGACGAGCGGTGAGACAGATTGTCCCAGCTGACCCTCATGAGGTACACCCGGAAACGGCCGAACGTATAGCATCTTACCTGCTCGGCGATACTGTGCCCGGCGCTCGTGTCGCTGCCTGCTCGGCCCTTGCAACGCTCCAGAAACGAGGTAGCAATGGCAGCAGATAATCGCAGCATAGAACACGAGAGCGGAACGCTGGTCCTCCTGAAGGACTTCTACAACGTCAGGGAGGTCGCGGCGCTTCTGCACTGGAGCAGGGGTCGCGTCTACACGATGGCCGAAAGGAAGGTGGACCCATTACCGATCAGGCGCTTCGAGGGCAGGAAGAGGAACTATCTCATCCAGCGCGACGAGCTCATCGACTGGTACGACAGGAACTTCCTCTACCTGCAAGAGGGCGGCCAAGAATAGACGACGACTGAAAGAGGAGCATGATGACAAGCGGCGGCTCGCGCGACGAGTTCGTCGTGGTGCATCGGTTCATGATTGAAGAACTCGGCCTCAGAGGCGCAGCTCTCCTCGTCTACGCGAGGATCTACGGATTCTGCAGGGCAGGCAACCGGGATTTCTACGAGAGCAAGCCCAAGACCGCCGAGTTCCTAGGCCTATCCGAGAGAACAGTATTCCATTCGATCAGGGAGCTCACCGCCAAGGGCCTGATCTACGAAGTAGGAAGCCACGAGCTCGGGGTGGGAAGAAGCACCAAGGTGTATCGCATCGCGCGGGCGCCTTCCGCCAGGACCAAGTCCGAGGCGGCTAGGAAGACGTGCGCCAAGCGGCAATCCCCGGAGCCTACCTACGACGATGCCCATGACGCAGAGCGGAACGCCCCTGAAGGATCTCCCCCTGAGAATCCTTCAGGGGGTGTCCCTCCGCATGAAGGAAATTCATGCGGCGAAACGCTACCCCATGAAGACATTTCAGGTGGCGCCAGAGTGCCCCATGAAGAAACTGCATGCCGTCGCCTGAGAGAAGTTCACCCGATAAGAAAGTCCGAAAACAAAGAGTTCATAGGAGAGGATCTTTGATATGTCCGGCGAACATAGAAACGAAAGCCACCTCATAACGCCAGAAATGGCAAAGGAGCAAGGCTTGAACAGCCCGAAAAGCGAAGGCACGGATTGCCCCTTCTGCGGGCGAATCCTCGAGCCGAGAGGCGTCATTATGAACGGCCGCGTGGCCTGGGTCGCGTACGAGCCCTGCGGGTGCGAAGGCGAAGCGGCCGCGGCGAAGGAGGAAGAGGCGCGCGAAGCGGAAGCTAAAGAGCGCGAGCGAAGGGCCAAGCTCATCCGATCCGGAGTGAAGAAGCGGTACCTAGAAGCGACCGTCGACACAACCGAGGCGCAGCGGTACATGGAGAGGTTCGGCTCCGACGACGGCCGCGGGCTCTACATACACGGCAACGTTGGAACTGGCAAGACCTACCTCGCGAGCGCGATGGCCCGCATGTTCATCGATGCAGGCTACTCCGTGGTCCTCACGACCACGCTGTCGATGCTCGAGGACATCCAGGACACCTACGGCAAGGAGGCTTCGTCGCTTGACGCCGTGCTCCGCTTCGCGAGCAGCGATGTTCTCATCCTGGACGACTTCGGCAAGGAGTCCGCGTCCGCGTGGTCGGCATCGATGCTCTTCCAGATCGTCAACTACCGCTACGAGGCCATGAGACCCCTCATCGTCACGTCGCAGTACGACCTTGCGGGCTTGGAGAAGAGGATCGCCCGCCAGGGAGAGTACGAGAGCGCGCGTGCGATTGTGTCAAGGCTCCGTCAGATGTGCCATGAGGTCAAGCTGTCCGGCAACGACCGTCGACGCGGGTGAATGTGAAATCTTGATGGCTAATCGACAGGGGGAACCGTAGCGAACCATAACGCCTTCCCCGCGCCTTCACGAAAGGCTCAGCCTCGTATATAACGGGCGAACGAGACGTGCAGCGGTCTGCGTCGGAGGCGTGCCTAGCGCGCCTACCACCTACTCAAACCAACACCAGACCGCAAAACGTGAAGGCAGCCGGTCTTCCACTTTCACCACACCGGCTACTAGATGCGAAGGAGCGTCCCCCTCAACGCTCACCTTGGCACGCAGCCGTCGCGCCGCCTGCCGTCTCAGCTTGGGCGCCATGCCCGAAAGGGCGTGGCGCCCGCCATCTTCTTGACGCATGCACGGCGTGATGGCAATGGCGAGGCGGTGGGACATTCTGTCCCATCCGCTCGAATCGAGCGACGAGGTGGGACAAAGCGTCCCATCGGAAGGAGGCGGGCGGTCATGGCGAGCGATTTCGGCGACGAGGCGGGCCAGGAGCTATACGATTGGATGATACGGATCGGGCAAGACGCCGGGGGCAAGGCCATGAGCGACGCCGCGGGCAGGCTGGCCCAGGCGCTCAGGAACGCAAGATCCGGCATCGGCCCGCAAGCCGAGACGGAGGATGCAGCGAGGCCCGAATGGGCGAAGCTCGACATGGCCGAGTTCAAGGAGCTGCCCGAGTACGAGAGCATCCAAGCCGCGATATCGGCCAAGCTCGAATCAGCCGGCCTTGCCCACTCCTTCGTAGACGATCAATCCAACGGGAAAACCTACCTGCTGTTCAGGATGGAAGACGCCGAGAGGCTCGACGGGTGCTTCGACGAGCTCATCGATCAGGCTGAGGCCGCAGAGCAGAAGGCCTCCGGCGAGCTTGCCCGAGAGGCCGAGCGCCAGACGCGCGAGGCCGAACGCGACAACGATCGGGAGGAGGACGATCCCGACAAAGAGCCCTTGGAGAAGCAGGCCGAATACGCGCGGGCAGCATCCGAGCAGCTTGAGCGCGAAAGATCCGGCGGGCGGGCGGCGGAGCGCGAGCCGCGCTTCCAGGAGAACAGGAGCAAGTGATGCGGACCTCGCTGCCGAAGCTGGTCGCCACCATCGC
>JAFXIM010000144.1 GCA_017533165.1 Eggerthellaceae bacterium | reverse complement strand
TCGCACGGAGCTCTAAGGGTTCAGGCGCATGTTCGAAAAGACGGAAAAGACAGCGGCAGTGTTTTTCGTGGGTAACCGCCTGATGCTTGATGAAGGCGTGGCGCCTGCGGTCTACGACGAGCTGCTGGAGCATTACGAGATTCCCGACAACGTGCTTCTCTTCGATGTCGGCTGCATGAGCCTGGACATGCTCCCCTACGTTGAGCGCTGCGATGTTATTCTCACCGTCGATGCCGTGGACGGCACGGGGGATCCCGCTGGTACGGTGTATCGCTTCCCGCCTGATGCCATGGCGCGTCACGTTGGGGCCATGGCATCTTTGCATGACCTCAAGCTTGTCGATCTGTTTGATGCTGCGTCCCTGCTTGGCTTTGAAGCCGAGGGCTATTGCCTGGGCATGCAGATTGAGAACATGTACCCGAAGGATTTCACCATCGGCCTCACTCCTGCAGTGGAAGCAGCCTTCCCCCTGCTTGTCGAAACGGTGCTCGCCGAGCTTTCGAAGCGCGGTTTTCCCCTGAGCAAGAAATCTTCTTAACAGACGGTAAACGGTATCATTACCGTCTCTGACGGTATTTTTACGGGGTTGAACGGCGAATTGTGACAAATTTGTGACCCTTGGCTCAAAAGACTTCACATTGTGAGATAAGTCACCATAATGCCCATAAGCTCAAACGAAGAAGAAAGGGATGAGCTTTATGCATAGTGACATTATCAAAGATGCCGAGAGCTTCCGTTCTAAGATGTTCGGCGGCTACGAGTCGGCTCTCAGCTATACCGACCCGGAGTTCGTGCAGGTTTTCGAGAACTTCGCCTTTGGCGACATTCCCGTTCAGACCTCCATCGATGACAAGACCCGTCTGACTGCAGTACTCGCCGCCCTCATCGGCGCTCAGGGTGCCGATGCCTTCCGCACCATGCTTCCCGGTGCGCTCGAGGTGGGCGTTGAGCCCGAGGCCGTAAAGGAAATCGTGTACCAGGCAGCACCTTACGTTGGTCTGGCCCGCGTGCTTCCGTATATCCTTATCACCAATGAAACGCTGCGCAAGCGCTCTGTGCGCCTGCCCCTTGCCAACCAGAAGACCACCACGCGTGCCGAGCACCTGCAGCGCGGCAATGATATTCAAGTCGAGGTCTTCGGCGAGCATATGCGCGAGAATTGGGAAGAGGGCGATGAGGATAGCGCACATCTTCGCAAGTGGATTGCAGCAAACTGCTTCGGCGACTTCTACACCAGAGGCGGCCTTGATCTCAAGACCCGCGAGATGGTCACCTTCTGCTTCCTGTCTGCCCTTGGCGGATGCGACAATCAGGTGCGTGCGCATGCTGCAGGCAATATGCGCATTGGCAATGACAAGGCTTTCCTGATTGACGTGCTGTCAAACCTGGTTCCCTACATCGGCTTCCCGCGTGTCATGAATGCTATGGCCTGTGTCGAGGATGCGGCGGCTGACATGGAGGAATCCGACGAGGACTAAACCTCGTGCTTTTTGCTTTATAACTCGGGGATGCGGCGGGCCTTATGCCCGTCGTATTCTTTTGTCCGGAGATAGTAAGCGCTTTGGCGGCCGCAGATACGAAGGCGAAGAGTTAAGTCGCGTTTCCGCAGCCGCAGCTGACTAGATCGTTTTGCGGCGAGGACTAGCGACGTGCTCTTCGCCTTCGGCATATAGTGTTTGTTATGGGTGGGGGAAACCTAAGGAGCGTTTCCTTAGCCGCAGCTGACTAGATCGTTTTGCTGCGTTGGCCTTGCGACGTGGTTTTCCCTCCACCCCTATAGATTTAGCTATTTCTTGCCGCAGCTCGGGCAGATGTCGTGCAGGAAGCAATCGACGCACTTGGGCTTTTTGGCATCGCACACTTCGCGTCCGAAAAGCACCCACTGATGGTTGATGGGGCCCCAGTATTCGCGAGGGTAAAGCGCGAGGAGCTCCTCTTCCGTTTTTGCAGGCGTATCTGCCTTGGCGAACTTCAATCGATGTGCGATGCGGAAGACGTGCGTGTCCACGGCGATGCCTTCCACGATGCCAAATGCCTCGTTGAGTACGACGTTGGCGGTTTTGCGGCCGACGCCGGGAAGTTTTTGCAGCTCGCCTATGTCCTGCGGGATTTCTCCCCCGTATTCGGAGAGGACCATCTGCGCGCATTTTATGCAGTTTGCGGCTTTGGTGCGATAGAAGCCGATGGAGCGAATGATGTCGGAGACATCTTCTACATTGGCTGCTGCGAGGTCGGCGATGGTGGGGTAGCGCTCCCAGAGCGCAGGTGTCACCTTGTTCACGCCCTTGTCCGTGGTTTGCGCGGAAAGGAGCACGGCGATGGTAAGCCTGAAGGGGTCGCCGCCGTAAACGAGTGCGCATTCGGGCTCGGGGTAGTGCTCGTTCATGCGTTCGGCAACGGCAAGCGCGCGTTCAAGTTTTGCTTTCTTCGATTCGCGGGCCACGTGATTCTCCTCGCTGTGCTCTCGCCTTCATCCTTGTGCTAAGTATAGTAAACTGCTTGCACCCGCCGCGAAAAAATCGCGGCTAGACGTGTTTATGACCATTCTTTGGACTTAAGACCATCGGAGGTTTCATGCTTATAGATTCTTTAACCTTCGCGCTGGTGAAGTCGGGCTGTCTCGAGGGTTTTTGGGGAAAGCTTGACGCAGGGGAGGATGCTTCTTTAGGCATTGCCGCCTCGGCGCGTCCCTTCATGGTCGCTTCTCGTTTTGCTCGTAAGCCCCAGACCACCTTTGTCGTAGTAGCTGGGGAGGACGCGGCTATATCCTTTGCGCGAAACCTTGCCGCCTACGTGGGGGAGGAGCGCGTGCTGCGCTTCCCCGAACGCACCGACCTTCCTTTCGCACCGCGCCCTGCAAACCTGTCTGTCGTTGCGCAACGCATGGAGGCAGCTTATGCACTTCTGTCGTCTAGTCCCGTCATCGTGGTGGCAAGCGCCGCGTCCCTAGTGCGCATGATGCCGCCCGCATCCGCAGGCGTTGCCCTGCCCCTGCGTTTGAAGGTGGGTAACGAGCTTGCGGATATGGGTATGGCTGGCGTCGAGGAGCTGGGTGACTTGACCCATGCTCTCGAGGAGCGAGGCTATGCAAACACAGGTGAGCTTGACGGGCCGGGAACCTTTGCCGTCCGCGGCGGCACGGTAGACGTTTTCCCCGGAAACTTGAGCTATCCCGTTCGCCTTGACTTTTTTGGCGATGAGCTTGACGAGATTCGCCGTATCGTTTCCTCGACAGGTCAGACCATCGCCTCGCTCGATGCGGTGGAGATATATTCCGTAACCGAATACTCCTGCTCAAAGGCCATGCTTGCCCGTGCGCGCAAGAAGATCGAAAAGCCGGCGCTTACCAACCCCGCCTTGCGATCGCTGCTCGAAAACCTTGAGGGCGGCTTGCGCTTTGACGGCGCGGATGCCCTTTTGCCTTACCTGTACAACAAGACGGTTACCTTGGGTGACTACGTGGGCGATGGCGCCCTTACGGTGCTCGTGGAGCCAAGGTCGCTTTTCGATGATGCAAGTCGCAGCTATGAGGAGCTAGCTGCCAAAGCCAAGGGGAGCAACATTGCTCTTTCGGGCCTTTTTGCCGAGCCTGCCTCTCTCGACTTCGGGGGTGGGCAGCGTGCGACCTATGTATCCATCATGCGCGTTGGCGGTGCTGTCGATGACGAGCTTCAGGTGAAGCGCGTTGAGGTGGCGGGTGCTCCTGAGCGGCTGTTCGGTAAGTTGCGCAGTTTGGTTGACGGCTCCTACACGGTGGTTTTCAGCGCACCCAATTATCGTGCAAGACAGGACATGAAGCTTGCCTTCGTCGATCACGGCCTTCCCATCCAGGAGCGTCTAGATACAGGGGGCGAAGATGACTTTGTCGTTGGCGGGGAGGGCTTGGGCTCTCTCGATGCGCATGAGGCCGCAGATGATGCGCCCAACGCGGCCCTTGCTCGCAGGCGGCTGCGCCGAGGCGTAGTGAACGTGGTTGACGTCGACATTCCTCTGGGCATGATCATTCCGGCGGCAAAGCTCGCCCTCATATCCATTGCCGACACGCAGGGCGCCCAGCAAGCGGCCCGCGAGCGT
>JAFXIM010000143.1 GCA_017533165.1 Eggerthellaceae bacterium | reverse complement strand
CGCGACTACGGCACGCACACCGAGATCGCGCCCGAGGAGGTCGCGGCGCTGCTCAAGGAGGCCAAGCGCGTGGTCGTCACCCCCGGCTACGGCATGGCCGTCGCGCAGGCGCAGTTCCCCGTCGCCGAGCTCACCCGCAAGCTCATCGCCATGGGCGTCGACGTCCGGTTCGGCATCCACCCGGTCGCGGGCCGCATGCCGGGCCACATGAACGTGCTCCTTGCCGAGGCGAAGGTCCCCTACGACAACGTCTTCGAGATGGACGAGATCAACGACGAGTTCGGCGACGTGGACGTGGTGCTCGTCATCGGCGCGAACGACACCGTCAACCCCGCCGCCGAGACCGAGCCCGACTCGCCTATCGCCGGCATGCCGGTGCTCCGCGTGTGGGAGGCCGGCCGCGTCATCGTCTCCAAGCGCTCCATGGGCAACGCCGGCTACGCGGGCGTGCAGAACCCGCTGTTCTTCAACGAGAACACCGACATGCTGCTCGGCAACGCCAAGGACACCGTCGAGGCCATCAACGCCGCTCTGTAAGAGCAGCGTTGGCCGGAAGCTGTCTGCAGAAATTCGAAAGAGCGATGTGAATATGTCGATACTTGAGGAGATCGATAATTACAAGATAGAGCGTAATGCCGTCATCTTTGCGCACTACTACGTTCAGCCAGAGATTCAAGACATCGCTGACTACGTTGGCGACTCGTTCGCCTTGGCTCGACTTGCAACTAAGCTCGAGTGCAAGACGATTGTGTTCTGCGGCGTTCGATTCATGGGCGAAAGCGTGAAGCTTCTGAGTCCCGAAAAGACCGTGCTGCTACCCGAGCCCAAAGCAGACTGTCCAATGGCCCACATGGTATCGGCAGAGCTTATCGAGGATTGCAGGGCGAGGTACGGTGATGACCTCGCGGTGGTCTGCTACGTCAACTCTACGGTTGAAGCTAAGGCGCTCTCCGATGTTTGCGTCACCTCGTCGAACGCTCTATCCATCGTTGGCGAATTACCGCAGCGTCACGTGCTTTTTGTTCCAGACAAGCATTTGGGGTCCTACGTAGGTTCGCGTCTGCCGAAAAAGAACGTCATCACGGGGCACGGCTGTTGCCCCGTGCATGACTCTATTGATGTCGAAGAGATTCGTGAGCTCAAGGTCGCACATCCGAATGCGATGGTGCTCGCACATCCCGAGTGCAACGAGGAGGTCCGGAAAGTAGCCGATGTCATCGGCTCGACTTCGAGGCTCATCAGCGCGGCGTCTCACGCCCCAGCTTGCGAGTACATTGTTGCTACGGCGGCCGGCGTGGAACACCGCATGGCGCTTGACGCGAACGATGCATGGCGTTTGTTCCTCCACCCGAAGACGCTTCCGGTGTGCAACGATATGGCCATGGTCACGCTTGAAAAGGTGCGCGACTGCCTCCGCGACATGAGCGGCGAGATCGAAATCGACCTCGCGGTCGCCGAGTGTGCGAGAAAGCCGCTCGAACGTATGCTCGAGCTCGCTTAGGAGGCTGGATGGTGGCAGATGTCGACATTTGCTGCGATGTACTCATTGCCGGTTGCGGGGTAGCGGGGCTCTTCTGTGCCCTGAATCTCCCACCCTCCCTTGATGTGATCTTGCTCTCTAAGGGCTCGCTCGACGAGTGCGACTCCATGCTCGCGCAGGGCGGCATCTGCGTATTGCGCGACGAGTGCGATTACGCAGACTTCTTTCGCGACACTATGCGTGCCGGCCGCTACAAGAACCGCATCGAGAGCGTCGATGCCATGATCAGGGAGAGTCGTGGCGTAATCGAAGATCTCATCTCACTTGGCGTGGGGTTCAATCGCGAACCTGACGGCAGCTTGAGCTACACACGCGAGGCCGCCCATTCTCGAGCTCGAATCTGTCATTGCGAGGACCAGACGGGTAAGGAAATCACGGAGCGGCTGCTCGAGGCTGTTCGACGCCTGCCGAACGCCAAAATCATCGAGCACGCAGCGCTTACGGACATCATCGTGCAGGATGGCGCCTGCGTCGGAGCTAGCGTCGAAAACCGAGCGTGCGCCGATGAAAGCACTTCCCGAATAGATTTCGCACCCGAGAACCTCGGAGTTTCCGGGCTGAGCATCGCCGCTCGCTTCACGGTTCTGGCGACGGGCGGGATCGGCGGCCTATACCTGCGTTCGACCAATTATCCGATCCTCACGGGTGACTCACTGCGTATAGCGCGCAAGCATGGTATCGACCTCGAAGATGTTGATTGCGTCCAGTTCCACCCGACCGCCCTGCACACGGGAAAGCCTGGCCGTGCCTTCCTGATTTCCGAATCGGCAAGAGGCGAGGGCGCGGTTCTGATAGACGCATCGGGTAAGCGCTTCACCGACGAGCTCGCTCCCCGCGATGTGGCGACCGCCGCAATCGAAGCGAAGATGCGTGAAGAGGGGAGCGACCACGTGTGGCTATCCTTCGCGAACCTCGACGCCAGTTGGGTGAAGGCTCGGTTCCCCGGCATTTACAAGCGCTGCCTCGAGGAGGGCTGGGACATCACGCGCGAGCCCATTCCCGTATCCCCAGCACAGCACTACCACATGGGCGGCGTGCGCGTCGACTTGGACTCGAGGACCTCCATGGACGGGCTCTTCGCCGTGGGAGAGTGCAGCTGCAACGGAGTCCACGGGAGGAACAGGCTCGCGTCTAACAGCCTGCTCGAGAGTCTGGTGTTCGCACGCCGCGCAGCGTGCGCCATCGGAAGCCTCCTCGGTGCCGAGGACAGGCTTGACGGTTAGGAAGAGTGTGATGCAGGAGGAGCCAATGGACATTGGATGCCCACATGCAATCGACGATCACATCAGAATGGCGCTTCGGGAGGATATGCCCAGCGGGGATGTAACTGCCCTCGCAGTTGTGCCCGAGGGCTGCGTGGCCTCGGTCGACCTTGTTTGCAAGCAGGACGGCGTGATAGCCGGCCTCTCCGTCTTCTCGAGGACGTTCGAACTCCTTGATCCGTCCGTCTGCATCGATTTTAACGTGCTTGACGGTGATGAGGTCGTCGTCGGGCAACGTCTAGCGACTCTGCGGGGCGATGCTAGGGCCCTGCTCTCTGGCGAGAGGACCGCGCTCAACTACCTTCAGCGCATGAGCGGCATTGCGACATACACACGCTCCGTCTCAAGGGCCTTTGAGGGTACGAAAACCAGGCTTCTTGATACGCGGAAGACCACGCCCGGTATGAGGTGCTTCGAGAAGTACGCAGTCCGCATAGGGGGCGGCATGAGCCATCGATTCGGCCTCTCGGGCGGTGTTATGCTCAAAGACAATCACATAGCAGCGGCGGGTGGGATTGCTCAGGCAGTCGCAGCGGCGAGGGAGCGCGCGTCGTTCGTGTTCCGCATCGAGGTCGAGGTGGAGACCTTGTCGCAGGTTCGCGAAGCCCTTGAGGCGGGAGCCGACGTAATCATGCTTGACAACATGTCGATCGAGCAGATGGCAAAGGCTCTGGCGATGATCGACGGAAAGGCAAAAGTAGAATGTTCTGGAAACGTGACGTTCGATAGGGTGAAGGACCTCGTCCACCTTGGAGTCGACTACGTGTCCTGCGGGGCCCTCACCCACTCCGCT
>JAFXIM010000142.1 GCA_017533165.1 Eggerthellaceae bacterium | reverse complement strand
CCTCGATATCGCGCCATTCTTCGCAGGTGATTACCAATCAGGCCACCTCCCTTATCTCGATGCACTCGACGCGCATCTGCTCGCCCCAGCCGACCGAGCGCCATTGCCTTACCTGACCATCAGCCCCGAAGCGGTGTCGTGCGTTGTTCTCTGCTTGCTTCTCGCTAGCCGCAGTTGTCTCGAACGATTTGACGGGCAGAGCACCCGTCACCTCGCCAGTGAACTCGTTGCGGTACGTCTTACGCAGCCGCACCACGTACTTTTGAGCCATCGTCACCGCCTCCGATCTCGTCAAGCTGGGCAAGTCCCCAGTAATCGCGGATGAGGGCATCGACCATCTTTAGGTCGTTGTCGATTTCCAGATCGAACATGCCCGGAGGTGATTTGAAAGGCTGGCCGTTGGTGACGAACTTGCGGCTCTCACCGTCTGAAACCGCCATGAGCGCGATTGTGAACATGCCGATGAGCTTCACCTTCTCGTTGAGCATCTTGCCCACGGTCGCAGGCTCGATCTCGCCAAACTGGTTACGCTCGATGTGCATGCAGATGTACACGATGCGGTCTCGACGGCCATCCTCCATCAACTCGGTCACGAAGTTGTATACCTCCGCGCCGATGATCTTGTAGACCTCGTACTGGTCGCGCAGCTTCTCTGGACCGTGCGAGTAGCGCATGAACAGGTCGGTGATCAGGTAGCCGAAATCGTCTACCATCATGGCGTTGTGGTTGCGGTCGTTTCGCAACCATGTGCGGATCTTGTCGAAGTCCCTCGATGCCGCCACCTCTAGGTTGTTTCTGAACGGGAGCGGCTTCGCGATAGATTGGAGCACGCCGATTTCGCCGCGCTCGAAGTTTCGCAGGCTCGAAGTCTTGCCGCTACCGGGCTCGCCTAAAATCAAGACTGGAATGCTCATAATGTCGCAGCCTCCCTCTCCTTGGTGAAGGCGTAGAACAGGACGCCGTTATATGCGATCATGTCCAGCGGCTTTTTGTCGTTAGGGCCGTCGCACCTGCGCTCGATTCGCGCTCCGGTTACAGACGAGATGCGCTCGAAGGTGCTGCGCGGCATCATTCGCATCGGCGTCCATGTGACGCTTGCGTAACCACGCAGATCGTTCTCCACTTTCTCGCATTCCTTCGCAAGCTCGCAGAAGCGGTCAAGCTCCGCCTTCGTGAACGTGCATGCCATTTAAATCACCTCCAGCAGAGTCACGATGATTGCCAGCACGGAGAAAAGCGCGATGGCCTGCGGTGCTATCTCGTCGCATTTCGCCGTCCACTCCTCGTCAGTGAGGCGTCGGCGTGGTACACTGTGGTTGCTTTTTGATGCGACCCCTGATGCTTGGCGGCTGGGGGTCGTGTTCTTTTCTAGGCGCATGCTGCGCTCCTCTCGTTCTGTCGGTCGATCCACACATCTACTTGGCGAATGTCGAATCGACGGCACTTGGTGTTGGGAAGGATCAGCGACGGCAGCGGGTCGACTGGCATCTGCGCCAGCATCCCGACCGTTCCCTCGCTGGTTGAGAGGTACGTTGCCGTCTCCCTCGTGTTCATAAGGCGCGGCGGGTTCGCCACGCGGTCGATCTTTCTGGTCATATTGACTCCCGATCGTTTAGGTTTACTTGGTGCGGTTTAGGTTCCGCGTACCACCGAGCTTTCTCCGAGGACGGTCACGGCGCGGTTTCTCCCGGCTCTCGCCCTTCGCGGTTACTCGCTCGGCTATTCGTCTTTCAAGGTGCTTGCCATCAGGCCCACGGGGAGGCGCGGTTGTCACACTTGGGGGAACGGTCACTGTCCGCGCCCCCCTGCGGACCTGATGTGGTGGCTAGGCTAGCTAGCCTTGTAGAAGTCGGACATTTCGAGGTTCAGTTCGCGGGACAGGCTCACCAGCTCGTCGGCTTTGAGAGCGCGTGTACCGTGAAGGGATCGGCGGAGGAGCAGGTGGTTAATGTCCGTACGCCGAGCCAGCTCGGCCACGGTGATGCCCGTACGCTCAACGCGCCGCGATACTACTTCGTACGCTTGCATTTCTGCCTCCTTCCATTTTGCAACCTCGGGTTTCTTGACGTAATCAATTATTACCTAAAAGGTTGCAAAAGTAAATAAAAAAGTTTCAGAATTTGCCAAAATGTTTAATCGTGTTTCTAAACTAGATATAATTG
>JAFXIM010000141.1 GCA_017533165.1 Eggerthellaceae bacterium | reverse complement strand
GTGACAACGCCTCCATGGTAATCATGGAGCTCGTGACCGAGCCTGTTGCCAAGAAGGCCGCTAAGGCAGAGCCGAAGAAGGTTGAGCCGAAGAAGGTCGTCGAGGCTGAGCCCGAGGTCGAGGAGACCGTTGAGGCTGTCGAGGAGACCGAGGCCGCTCCGGCTGAGGTTGCCGAGGAGGCTCCGGCCGAGGAGAAGGCTGAATAAGCCTGTCTCTTACGGTTGTGCACCGTGCCATGTTGAGCCGATAGCGGTTCGAGTACCCGCCATACATGGCCCGTTGACATCGTTCTATTTGCAAGAGGCTGCGCATCGAGCGCGGCCTCTTGTGCTATGTGCCCTATACTTCACCACATGCAACTGAGTTTCACTTCTTACATAGCAGGCGATACGCCCCTTCACCGTATGGATGCCCGCGTAAAGCTAGCGGTGCTGATCGCCTATATTGTCGCGCTCTTTTTCGCGGATACGTGGGCGGGAATGGGGCTGTTTGCCCTTATGGCGACTCTTGTATTCGTCGCGAGCCGATTACCTGTGGGATCTGTTCTGCGCTTGCTTTCCCCTGCGTTTTTTCTGGCGGCGATGCTTGTGGTGTTCAATGCCTTCGTCTTGGCTTTCGCAGCGGGATCTTTAGATGCCGAGTCGTCTTCAAGCCTGATGCGTATTGCGGGGCCCGTATACCTCAGCCTTGCTGGCCTTGAGTCCGGTCTGTTCTTCGCGGCGCGCGTAGTGTTGCTGGTGCTTTCGAGTCTCGTTATCGGGCTGACCACTACGAGCACCGAGCTCAGCTCAGTGGCAACTTGGGCCTTGGCTCCTTTAAGGCGCCTGCATCTGCCTGTCGATGATGTAGCCACCGTGTTTTCGATAGCTCTTCGTTTCATTCCGCTTATGGCAGAGGAGTTTTGCCGTATTCGCAATGCCCAGTGGTCACGCGCCTGCGGTTTTGACGACGAGGGCTTGCTTGGTCGCATCAGGGCCTGGGGCAAAGTGCTCATGCCGATGGTCATGTCTTTGTTTCGCAGGGCGGACGCACTCTCAGAAGCCATGGATGCGCGCTGCTACGGTGCCGCTGGCAAGCGCGGCTCTCTCGTGCAGTTAAGGCTGGATGCGGCATCGGCCGCGTGGCTTGCGGTTGGCTTGATCGCGTGCGCGCTTATCGCCTACCTTCTCTAGCGGAGGCTCTTTAGCTGACGCTCTTTGCGGCGCGGCTCTTGCGTATGGTATCGGCGCTTGCAAGCGCCAAGCCTGCCCAAATGCATCCATAGCATACGGCGTGAGCTGTGGTGAAGGGCTCCCCATAGGCAAAGACGCCCAGGAGCAGGGCGATGGTGGGGCTTACGTACTGGATGAAGCCGAGCATGGTCAAGGGAATTGAATTTGCAGCCTTGGCGAAAAGGACGAGCGGAATGGCCGTGATGGCGCCCGCTCCAATGATCAGCGCAGTGGTGGTCCAACCTTGAACGCTGGAGGTGTCGCCGAGGAAGGCATGGGATCCTGTGAGGTATATCGAGGCGCCCACGGCCATCAGAGCCAAGGGCAGGGCCAGCGTGCTCTCAACGGCTAGGGCTGGAATCGCAGGGTAGCCGCCGCGCTTCTTGACCGCGCCGTACATTCCAAAAGAAAAGGCGAGAACAAGTGATATCCAGGGTAGCTCACCGTAGTCGTAAAGGAAGAAAAGCACGCCGATGGCGCAGAGGAGTACGGCTCCCAGCTGAAGCTTAGAGAGGCGCTCTTTGAAGAACACGACGCCGAAGAGAATTGAGACGAGCGGGTTGGTGTAATAGCCCATGGCGGTGTGCACGATGCGATCGGTGGCGACAGCGTAGATGTAGACGCCCCAGTTGATGCTGATGAGCACGGCGGCGACGCCGAGGTATTTGAGGGCTCGCTTGTTCTTGAGTATGCCAATGAAGTCAATGCGCAGAATTAGGCAGATTAGGACCATGAGCACAAAGCACCAGATGATGCGCTGACCGATCACCTCGAGGGGGTCTACCGCGTCGAGCCATTTCCAGTAGATGGGTGCAAGGCCCCAGAAGAGGTAGCAGAAAAGACCCGCTATGGTGCCGCGGCGTTCGTCTTTGGACATGGTGGAGGATGGGGTTTCGGGCATGGTGTGTTCCTAGGTTGCACGCGAGCAGTCTCGCCGAGTGTGGCGCGACAATCATAGCGCAAAAGCATGCCAGTCGTGAGACCATAGAACCCTTCGGCGCTGCCCTCTGGAGAGAGTGTTGCCACAAGCTTTATCATATGCTTCGGTCTTTGTTGGCAAAGGCCTGTTTCGGCTGCCTGCCGAGCTTGTGTAGTTCGCGTCTCGAGGAGGCGCCGCATAGAAAGAGCTTCAGGATGGATCTGAGCTTCGTCGCGTTTTTGCAGGCATTGGTAAGCGATCCCGTTTTGGGCCTTATCGTTGTTCTTTGCTTGGGAGGCACCCTGGTCAATGGTGCAACTGATGCGCCTAATGCCATTGCAACGGTTGTTGGAACCAAGGCCATGAAGCCGGAAACCGCCATCATGATGGCTGCTGTTTGCAACTTCGTCGGCCTGCTCGTCATTACTGCGGTGTCCTCGGCGGTTGCCAAGACCATCTTCAACATGGTCGATTTTGGGGGCGACTACCATGCGGCCCTCGTTGCATTGGCTGCTGCTATGGTGGCCATCATTGTCTGGGGCGTGACCGCGTGGTATTTCGGCATACCCACATCGCAAAGCCATTCGCTTATCGCTGGCATTACCGGTGCCGCCATCGCCTTGCAGGGTGGTCTTTCGGGCGTCAATCCTCATGAGTGGATGAAGGTCATTTACGGCTTGGTCATCTCTACGGGCCTTGGCTTCGGCTGCGGTTTTCTCTTCACGCGCATATTGAGGCTGACGTGCGGCAACCTCAGTCGTCGTAAGGCGACGAAGGTTTTCAAGACGCTACAGGTCATTGGCGGGGCAGGCGTCGCCCTGCTTCACGGAGCGCAGGATGGCCAGAAGTTCCTTTCCATGGTTATGCTGGGCGTTATGATTGGCATCTACGGCACCAATGATTCGAGCATTGGCTTTCCGTTCTGGATGATCGCGCTGGTGTCGCTTACCATGGCGCTGGGTACTGCCATTGGCGGCAAGAAGATCATCAAGTCCGTTGGCGTTGACATGGTGCAGATGGATAGCTGGCAGGGCTTCGCTGCATGCATGTCGTGCTGCTTCTGCATTGGCCTGGCAACTTTCACCGGCATGCCTGTTTCCACCACGCACACCAACACGACGGCCATCATGGGCGTTGGTGCCGAGAAGAGCTTGAAGAACGTGAAATGGAACCTCGCCGGCACCATGGTGCTTACCTGGGTGCTCACGTTCCCTGGTTGCGGCCTGCTTGCCTTCGCCTTCACGCATTTGTGCCTATTGTTCATGTAGCAAACTGGTGGCTGAAAAGCTTTTGCTGAGGCTGCTTGCGATTTGCTTCTAGGCTGATAGCTAGATTTCTCATTCAGACAACTCAATAAACCCTGCAAACGCGCCAACCGCCACAGGAGGGCGCGTTTCTTCGCGCGCGGTGATGTATGATTAAGGGTGTGCGTGGTTTGGCATTGTGGCCAACGCCGGCTGATTTCGATATCTAATGCTTATAGGAGGCATACATGAGCGTCATCATCGATGTGTACGGTCGCGAGATCATGGACTCCCGCGGTAATCCCACGGTTGAGGTCGAGGTTGTCCTGCAGGATGGTTCTTTTGGCCGCGCTGCCGTCCCGTCGGGTGCTTCCACCGGTGCTTTTGAGGCCGTGGAGCTTCGCGACTGCGACAAGAGCCGTTACCTGGGCAAGGGCACCCTGGACGCCGTAGCTCATGTGAACGAAGAGATTTGCGAGGCCCTTATCGGTCTCGAGGCAGAAGATCAGCGCGCCATCGATGACGCTATGATCGAAGCTGATGGCACCGAGAACAAGGGCGCTCTGGGCGCGAACGCCATCTTGGGTGCATCCTTGGCCGTTGCCAAGGCAGCCGCTGAGTCCGCAGGCCTTCCGCTGTACAAGTACGTTGGCGGCATCAACGCTCATATCCTACCCACCCCTATGATGAACATCCTCAACGGTGGCGCTCATGCTGACAACAACGTTGACTTCCAGGAGTTCATGATCATGCCCGTCGGCGCAACCACCTTTGCAGAGGCGCTGCGCTGGTGCGCGGAGATCTACCACACCCTCAAGAAGGTCCTGCACGACGCGGGCCTCGGCGGCGGCGTGGGTGATGAGGGTGGTTTCGCCCCCAACTTCAAGACCAACGAAGAGCCGCTCGAGTACATCGTGCGCGCATGCGAGGCCGCGGGCTACAAGCCCGGCGTCGACATCATGTTCGCCATGGACCCGGCTTCCACCGAGTACTACAACGTTGAGACCGGCAAGTACGTCCTGGCGGGCGAGGGCGTTGAGTTTACCAGCGCTGAGATGGTCGACTACTGGGAGAAGCTCGTCGACAAGTACCCCATCATCTCCATCGAGGACGGCATGGCCGAGGAGGACTGGGATGGCTGGAAGGCGCTCACCGAGCGCATCGGCGATCGCGTGCAGCTCGTGGGCGACGACCTCTTCGTCACCAACTCCAAGCGTCTTGCCAAGGGCATCGAGCTTGGCTGCGCAAATGCCATCCTCATCAAGGTCAACCAGATCGGCAGCCTGACTGAGACCCTCGAGGCCATCGAGATGGCTAAGCAGGCAGGTTACGCGTGCGTTATGAGCCATCGCTCTGGTGAGACTGAGGATGTCACCATTGCCGACCTCTCCGTTGCGTGCAACACTGGCCAGATCAAGACCGGCGCACCGTGTCGTTCCGACCGCGTGGCCAAGTACAACCAGCTCATCCGCATCGAGGAGCAGCTTGACTCCCAGGCTGTGTATGCAGGCATGGGCGCTTTCTACAATATCAAGCGTTAGTTTATTCGGCGTTCTGATAAAGGGGCGGGCCTTGTTTGAGGTCAAGCCAAGAACGCGGATCGCTTGCAGGCGGCGTGCTCTTCGGGGGCGCGCCGCTTTTTCTTTGCGCAAATCACCTTCTTGCGTTTACGCTATACTCTTGATTGTTTTTGGCGGTACCGCGCCTCTGGCAACCGCGTTTTGGATGCGGGATTTGGCGAGTTAGAAATAGCGAAGGCACATGCGATGACTCAGAGAGACCAACTCAACGGATTCACCGGGTTCTCACACCGAGGGCCTGGCTTTGTGTCTGCGAGCGACGCCATCAGGCAGGCGGAAAGCGAGTCTCGGCTTGCTCGTGATGCTGAGGAAGTCAGGCGTGCGGGCTTTGCCGCAAGGCAGGCCCAGCTTGCGCAGACGGGTCATGGCCTTAACACGCAGCTTGACGCAGCGCGCAGGAGCAACCTTTGGGGCAAGCCTGGTTCGGTCGATATCTTCCGCTTTGCGCGGGACAAGCAGCTCGATGACAACCTGGTGCCTCAGTTTGACCCCGACAAGCTCGCCCGTATCCCCGAGGAGGACAGGCGCTGGTCGTGGATCGAGATTGATCTCAATGCCATCCGCCACAACGCCGCCTCTCTTCGCTCGCGTCTTGAGCGCAAAACCCGCCTTATGGCGGTGGTGAAGGCCGATGCCTACGGTCATGGTGCAGTAAAGGTGGCCAAGACCGCGCTCAATTCGGGCGCCGACTATTTGGGCGTTGCCTCGGTTGACGAGGCCATAGAGCTGCGCGAGGCCTATGTGAACGCGCCTATCCTGGTGCTGTGCGAGCCGCCGGTTGAATCCATCCCCCTGCTTCTGGGCTACAAGATCATGCCCTCTATCTACACGGCTGAGTTTGCCGTGCAGTATGCGGAGGCGGCTGATGCCTTCGGCCTACGGGCCCCATTCCACCTCAAGGTGAACACGGGTATGAACCGCATAGGCCTCCATCATGGGGAAGTCGTGCCCTTCTTGCGGCAGGTGGGCTTTCATCGAGCCCTTGACCTGGTGGGCACCTATACGCATTTTGCGACGGCGGATTGCGCTGAGAC
>JAFXIM010000140.1 GCA_017533165.1 Eggerthellaceae bacterium | reverse complement strand
GTCATGATGCCGGTCATGGACGGATTGGAGGCCACGAGGAAGATCCGTTCCTCCGCCCATCCCGAGGCGCAAAGCATGCCCATAGTGGCGCTCACCGCGCATGCCTTTGAGGAGGACGTGCGGAAGACGAAGGCCGCGGGCATGAACGCGCACCTCGCGAAGCCCATCGACGCGCGCGACCTGGTGCGCGTGCTGGCGCAGTACCGCCCGCAGCCTGCCGGGAAAGCCGGGGGACTTGGCAGCACCTCCGAGAAAAAAGGCGCGCTCACCTTCCCCGCTAAAGCGAACTCCGCCCAAAAGGCGAATCCCGCCACCGAGCCATCCCCCACCGCCCTCGAGGGCCTGAACATCTTGCTCGCCGAAGACGACTTCATAAACATGGAAGTCTTGCGAGCGATTCTGGAAGACCGCGGCGCACGCGTCACCCCCGCAGAAAACGGCCAGATCGCCGTTAATGCCTTTGCAGAAAGCGATTCGGGATTCTTCGACGTGGTGCTCATGGACATGCACATGCCGCTCTTGGATGGCTTGGAGGCAACGAGGCTCATCCGCGCACTCGACCGCGAAGACGCACGCACCACCCCCGTTTTCGCGCTGACCGCCGACTGTTCGGACGAGGAAGCCCAAGCCATGGAAGCCGCCGGCGCGAACGGGGTGCTCACGAAACCCCTGAACGTGAAACTGCTCGCCAAAGAGATAGCGGAAGTTAAAAGCAAGGACATCGCAGGAGGACAAGCATGAGTAAACACTTGCTAAGAAGGGCGGTTGCCGTCGTATGCGCCGCAACGCTTGCGCTTTGCGCGCTGGCTGGATGCTCAAAAGACGCCAGTTCCCAGGAGCACGAGCCGCTCACCGTGTGCAACGTGAACAACCTCTTCCCCGACGAGTTCATCGAGATCTTCCAGCAGTCCCATCCCGAGGTGCTCTTCGACGCCAGCGCCTACCGAGGATCGAACGGCAGCGGCTACGCCATGGAGACGCTCGAACACGGCGACATCCCCGACGTCTACGTTTCCACCTATCTGCTGAACCCCGAGGCGCAGCGCGAGAACCTGATCGACCTTTCCAGCTACGACTTCATCAACAACTACACCACCACCATGCTCAACGACGCCGACAACGAAGGCGGCATCTACCTCCTGCCCAGCTGCTTCCAGATGGTGGGCATCAGCTACAACAAGACACTCATGGAAGAGCACGGCTGGCCCGTGCCGAACAACTTCGAGGAACTGAAGGCCCTCGCGCCTAAGATCGAAGCGGCAGGCCTCGTTCCCATGCGCGGCCTGTTCAACCTGGACGGCTACCCCTTCAACTACTTCTTCAACGTGATCAACACGGATTACTTCCACACGGCCGCTGGCAGCCAGTGGAAAAAGGACTTCTCCACCGGTCAGGCTAAGGCGGCCGGCAACCAGGAGCTGCTCGCAGGCGTCGAGTACTTCCAAGAATGGATTGACGCCGGGCTCATCAAGGCCTCCGACATAGGCTCTTTCAACGAGCCCCAAGAAGCCTTCATGAACGGCGAATGCGTCTTCTTCCTGAGCCTGGGGCTCTCCAAGTACGAAAACACCACCGAGGACGGCAGGACCTACGAGTTCGGCGTTATCCCATGGCTTTCCGCCGACGGCAGCACCAACACGCTCACCGTGGCCACCTCGCGCTACTTCGGCCTGAGCAAGGAACTTCTCGAGCCCGGCAACGAGCAAAAACTCGAAGACGCGCTCGCTTTGATGGAATTCGTGTCAACGGTCGAGGGCCAGAAGGCGCTCGCGGCCACGGCCGCAAGCCCGCAGCTCTACGCCCCGTCGCTGACGGGTGCCGACGTACCGGAAGACAGCCCCTTCCACGGTTTGAGCCACCTCGTGGACGAGGGCCACACGATTCAGCTCGTGTACGTGGGCTGGGAGGACCTCATCGTGCCCATGGCGCAGGACATCAAGGCACTCATCCGCGGCGAGGTCACGCCTGAGCAGCTGCTGACCATGTTCGACGCCACCTACGAGAGATCAGTCAACGGGGACGGCAACGCGCTTGCCTACGCCGAAACCGACATGAGCTGGGATGACGCGCTCAAGATCTGCTGCATCGCCACGGGCATGGCCACAGATGCCGACGTCGCGCTGGCATCGCTTGGCGGCTACAACGAGGCGCACGAGATCAACGACCGCGGCGTGAACTGGTACTTCTACGAGGGCCCGGTGACCACCGAGGTGATCAACGTCTTCCGCACCAAGTGCTCCACCCTTTCGGTCCTCGAGATGACCGGCGCCGAGATCAAGGCGCTCGCGGAGGGCGGCTTCGACCTGTACGGCACGGGCAACCCCTTCCCCTACACGCTGGTAGTGAAGGGCGGCGGCGAGCTCGAGGATGACAAGGTGTACCGCCTGGCCGCCGGCACGAAGGACCTCACCGAGGATGTAAGCGCAAACGCCGTGGAGACCTTCGAAATCTCGACCCAGCAAGCCGTCATCGACTACGTTTCCACTTTGGGAACCTTCGGCCCCGAGGACATCGTTTGGAGCTAGGCAATCGGCAAGCAAGTCGAAGAGAAACAGGTAGACCCATGGCAGATGCCAGAAAATGCATCCTCGTCGTTGACGACGAGCCCACCATCACCGAGTTCGTGAGCTACGCCCTGACCAAGGAGGGCTATTCGGCCGACATCGCCTCCAACGGCGAGGACGCGCTGGTGCTGGCCAGGAGCAACTCCTATGATCTCTACATCCTGGACGTCATGCTGCCGGGCATCGACGGCTTCAGCCTGTGCAAGAGCATCAGGTCGTTCACGGCCGCGCCGGTGCTGATCCTGAGCGCACGCGACACGGAGCTCGACAAGGTGGTGGGCTTGGAGATCGGCGCCGACGACTACCTGGCAAAGCCTTTCGGCGTACGCGAGCTGGTGGCGCGCGTGAGGGCGCTGCTTCGCCGCGCCGCGCAGGATCTGCCCAGCGCGCAGACCGTCATCACCGTCGGCGGCATCACGCTTGACGAGGACGCCCACGAGGTGACGGGCGAAAAGGGCCCCATCCCCCTCACGCCGCGCGAGTTCGAGCTCATGGCCTGCCTCATGCGTCGCGCCGGCAAGGTGGTCTCCCGTGAGGATCTGCTGCGAGATGCCTGGGGCTGGGAGTACCTGACCGAGACGAAGACCGTCGACACGCACATCAAGCGCCTGCGCAACAAGATAGAGGCCGCAGGCTACTCCCCGAAGCTCGTGGAGACGGTTAGGGGCGCGGGCTATAAGTTCAGAGCTGTGAATTAGTAGCCACCACTGCCAAGCGGGCTTTCTTTCAAGACGCTCCTTGGTCGGTTCGAGTGCTGGTGCCTCAAGGGTAGTATAAAGCCTACCAAAAGCCTCGTCGGAGGGAATCGCGAACCCCTCCTCAATATCCCGACTAGCGAGCTCATCAAGGTGCGAGGACACCCCCTGTGTCAGGGTTTGACTCTTAAGCGCAGCGACCTTCTCATGCTTCGCTCTCCTGTAAGGGTTCGAGAAAGCGCACCCAAATTCGTACTCAGTCCTCTTTCCTACGCCTCCAATACGTTTTCGTTGCCTACTTAGCCCAACCTGGAAACTGCATTGTAGCAACACCGTCCGAAAAAACACACCGAGTGCAGCAGCGACAGCGATCGCTACCAACCAAATGCGCAATAATTCGCACAACTATTAAAATGCCTTATCCTTCTCAGAATCATCACCCGTTTTGTAATAGGAAGCATAGTGATAGGTGATTTCGGCGTTTTTCCCCTCTACGACGTAAGCGTCGAACTCGTCTTCAGAGACCATAGTAATCTCAAGGATTTGCACGGAACCGTCTTCGCGGGACACCCGAGTCATAATGCTGCCTTCATAGGAGCAGTCATATTCGACCTCCATCGCAAACAGCTCGTCATACACCGTACACACATTGGTTTTGCCAAAGGTCTCAACATGCGGCTG
>JAFXIM010000139.1 GCA_017533165.1 Eggerthellaceae bacterium | reverse complement strand
GTTGAAGTTATTGCGATCGAAGTCATCGATGACCTTGCCCACCACGCGATGACGCTCACGGTTAAGCAGCTTCGCGGCCGCCTTGACCTCCTCAGAGCTTGCGCCCGGCTCGAACAGGGTATCCTCACCGGCAAGACCCACGAGGTCGTTAACCTGGCGCCATACGCGATTGACGAACTTGAACAGACCTGCCAGGCCATCTTCGTTCCACAAAAGCTCCTTGTCGGGCGGAGCCATGAACAGAATATAGGCGCGTACGGCGTCGGCGCCGTATTCGGCGATCATATCCTCGGGGGCGATAACGTTGCCCTTAGATTTGCTCATGACATCGCCGTTGGCATCAAGGACCATGCCCTGGCACAACAGGTTGGTGAAGGGCTCGTCGAAGTCGAGCATACCCTCATCGCGCAGCACCTTGGTGAAGAAGCGGCTGTAAAGCAGGTGGAGGATGGCGTGCTCGATGCCGCCAATGTACTGATCGACCGGCATCCACATGTTGGCCTTGGCGGGGTCGAAGGGCGCCTCAACACTGTGCGGGTCGGTATAGCGCATGTAATACCAGCTCGAGCACGTGAAGGTATCCATGGTGTCAGTCTCACGGCGAGCCTCAGCACCGCACTTCGGGCAGGTGCAGGCAGCGAAGCCCTCGTGCGTTGCCAGGGTTTCACCCGCAGCCAGGTCGATGTCCTCGGGAAGGCGAACCGGCAGGTCCTCTTCGGGGACGGGGACCACGCCGCACTCGGGGCAGTGGATGGCGGGAATGGGGTTACCCCAATAGCGCTGACGGCTGATCAACCAGTCGCGCAGGCGGAACTCGACCTTGCGGCGGCCACGGCCAGCTGCCTCGAGGTCGGCAACGATGGCGGCCTCGCCTTCGCTGTGCTTACCGCCGGTCAAGCCGGTGTACTTGCCCGACTGGACAAGACGGCCCTCGGCAACCATGGCCTCTTCCCAGTCAACGCTGGTAACCACGCGACCCTGCTCGTCCTTGAGCTGCTCGAACAGCGGGTCGTCCTCGTTCATGATGATGGGAACGATGGGAAGGTCGTATTTCTTGGCGAACTCGAAGTCGCGCTGGTCGCCGCAGGGAACCGCCATGACAGCACCCGTGCCGTAATCGGCCACAATGTAGTCGGCCACCCAGACGGGCACCTTCTCGTTGTTGATGGGGTTGACCACGTAGCGACCGGTAAATGCTCCGTGCTTTTCCTTGCTGCCCTGGGCACGCTCGACGGCGGTGATCTTCTTGGCGTCTTCGACGACCTTCATGACGGCAGCCTCGTACTCGGTACCCTCAACAAGACCCTTGAGGATGCTGCTTTCGGGAGCCAGCAGGAAGAAGCTGCAGCCAAACAGGGTGTCGGCGCGAGTCGTGAACACGGTCAGGAGATCTTCGTCCGTGGGGTTCTCAGGCACCTTGCCCTCGGCGTCGCACAGGGTGAAGGTGACCTCTGCGCCCTCGGAACGACCGATCCAGTTGGCCTGCTGCTGCTTGACGCGCTCAGGCCAGCCGTCAAGCTGATCGAGATCGTCAAGGAGCTCCTGAGCGTAGTCAGTGATCTTGAGGTACCACTGGGTGAGGTCACGCTTGTCGACCTCAGATCCGCAGCGCCAGCACTTGCCCTCGATAACCTGCTCGTTGGCAAGAACGGTCGCGCAGTCGGGGCACCAGTTAACCGGGCTGTTGCGGCGCTCGACCAGACCGCGCTCCCAGAACTTCAGGAAGATCCACTGACCCCAACGGTAATACTCGGGGTCGCAAGCGACAACGGTACGGTCCCAGTCGTAGGAAAAGCCCATGCGCTTGAAGCTTGCCTTCTGGGTGTCGATGTTTTCGTAAGTCCACTTAGCGGGATGGCTGTTACGCTTGATAGCAGCATTCTCCGCCGGCAGGCCGAAAGCGTCCCAACCCATGGGGTGAAGCACGTCGAATCCCTGCATCTTGGAATAGCGCGCGATCACGTCGCCGATGGTGTAGTTGCGTACGTGGCCCATGTGGATGTCACCCGAGGGATAGGGGAACATCTCGAGCACGTACTTTTTCGGCTTATCGGAATCCTCGCAAACGGTGTCGAGGCCATCGGCCGCCCATTGTGCCTGCAGGCGCGGCTCGATGTCATGGGGATTGTAGGCTTTCATGTGGTTTCCTCAGTTTCGCAATTCGGCTTAGAAGAACAGGTGCGTTTTCACGTAACTGAGCATTATACCTGCACATGAAGTGGGGAAAAGCGAGAGAGGGATTTGAGAGATGAAATATCGGCGCACAATGCAGATGGCGGGCGAATAAATCGCCCGCCATCCCAGCCTGACTCCAGTGTAGCGCATTTTCGCGAGGTTTGCACGCCTGCACTCGTAACGAAACGCTAACGGCAAACGCAACTCCACGTGAAACCCTGCCGTTGGAGCGTAAATCCTTACTGCCTCAAACCCTCAACGGGCTGGGCGACGAGAACTTCGGGTAACATGGCACCGCACTCCATGCAGAACATGTTGTCGTCGCTGGCGACAACACCGCACGAAGGGCAGCGGCGCGCCGCTGCGTATGCGGGCTGCTGCGGCTGCTGCGGCTGCTGGGGCTGCTGGGGCTGATGCGGAGCAAAGGGCGCAGACGCCGCATCCGTCGGAACGGGGGCGCCGCATGAGGGGCAGAAACGATATTCGGCATCAACCGCAATGCCGCAAGACGGGCACGGGCGCAAAGGTGATGCCGCAGCTGCGCGCGCGGCAGCGCTTTCCTCCTCGATCAGGGCGATCTGAGCCAACAGCTCGTCGCGTTGACGGTCAATCTCCTCAATCATGGCGAAAATCTCCTCGCGTCCGGCGCGAAGGGAGGCGTCGGCCTTTACCGCATCGTAGATGCTCTCGCCAAGTTGGGCGCAGGCCTTTTCACGCCTATGCCCCAGCTCGCCGAGCTGTGCTTTGAGGGAGATGGTCTTAGTTCCGCGTTCGGCCGAGGCCACGCCGCGGTTGAAGAAATCCTGAGCACTGTCAAACAAACCCATGGCAACTCCTACAATCTTCTTGTCGCGTTTTGACCGTTCCAATCGAACCACTCAGAATGCGATGCAGTTACTGGCGAGGCAGGTATGCCGGCATGTGAACTGGGGCGACGTTTGCGACCCCGCATAGGAGACTGGCAGCCTGCCCCATTCGGGGCGGTTCG
>JAFXIM010000138.1 GCA_017533165.1 Eggerthellaceae bacterium | reverse complement strand
TTCAAGCGCTTTGACGAAATTGGCATCAAGGGCATCAACATGCTCGAATTCTGCTTCCCCTTCTGCAACTGGGAAGAGTTTGATAAGCGAGGCTTGCTGATACGAAACCCCCCGTTCCCCATCATGTACGATTACGGCTATTCGGGTGGTTTGCCCATCGCTGGCAGCGAGGAGTTGATTTTGGAGCTCATGCTGCACGGTATGGATGAGGGCGTGAGCTTTGGCATGCATTACTGCTCGCTTGAGAACAAGCACCGCAGCGAAATGCGTCAGATGAACGAACGAGGCGCCCGCATTCATCCCTGCTTTGAATTTGACAGCGGCGACTTTTTCCTGAAGACCGCCAAGGTTTTCGGGGAGGACCGTGATCAGGTGGTACGTCTTCTTCAGGCTCTTGGCTGCAAGGACTTCCTGTCAAATGATAGCGAGGGCTCGGTTTCGTTCCCGCCTCGCTATGTAAGCCAGCTTAGGGGGACGGGCGCATGCCCCGTGGCAAGCGTCTGCGTGCTTGAGAAGGACGGCAAGGGAAGCTTCCTGCGCGAGGTTGGTCTGGTTCCCTACTGGGCTTAAGGGTTTTCAGGGGCGAACGAGCTGGTTGGCTGTCGCCCCGTCATGTTGGGAGGAGACGAGATGGATTTCGCCTCCATAATTCAAATGATTTTTGCCGACGGGCACACTCTGACCATCCCTTCGGTAATCGATTACTTTGCGATTATCGTGGGCGTGATAACGGGAGCCCTCGTTGCCTGCGATCGAAAGCTTGATGTCGTAGGCACCACGGTGGCGGGACTTCTTACCGGCTTCGGCGGTGGTATCGTGCGTGACCTTTTGATGCAAGATCATGGCATTTACTTTATGCAGCATGCGGATCTGGTGGTCATCTGCGCAGCCATATGCTTGCTCGTGTTCTACTTCCGCGGCATCTTCACCGATCCCGATAGGCAGCTCTTTTTGCTGGATACCCTGTCGGTGGCGCTCTTTGCCCTTGCGGGCGCCAGCAAGGCCTTTGCCTGCGATCAGGGAATCATTCTGTCCATCATGCTGGGTGCTGTGACGGCTGTTGGTGGAGGAGCCCTGCGCGATGTATTCACGGGTGTTACCCCGGCGATTTTTAAGGCCAGTGGCTTTTATGCAATTGCCGGCTTGGGCGGGTCGGTTGCCTACGTTGCCCTTGCCGCCATGGGCTGCCCTGTGGTGATTGCCGGCGTGGTTTGCGTGGTTACCGTGCTCGCCCTTCGTTACGGGAGCGAGCGATTTGGATGGAAGACTCGTTCCGAAGCTGATTTCTCGCCCTATGTCAAAAAGGCCTTCTCGCGGGTAGCGAAAAGGCCTTTGGAACAGAAGAAAGATGATGAGGGCCGCTAGGCTGGCGAAGTGCTAGCCTGCATCAGCTATGACGCTTTGGCGATCAGCTCGTCGTATTCGGCTTGGGTAAGTTCATAGCCGTAGAAGAGCTTGTAGTACTCGGTGACTACCTGCTGCAGGTCGTTGTCGTAGGCTTGCGGATAGCAGATGCGGGGAAGCCACTGTAGGCCGAGAATCTGATTAACCGTCGGCGGGTTGTTGAGCCACACGTAGGGAGCGCTCGGTACTTCGTAGTAGTTCCCGTCCTTCACGGCAGAAATCTGAGACCATGTGGGATCGGTTGCGGCTTTGTCGTAGATACTGTTCTTGCCGAAGATGATGAGCTCGGGATCCCAGAGGGAGATCTGCTCGAGGCTGACTTCGCTGCCGATACCGCTGCCGGTGGCGTTTTCGATGACGGCAACGTTGTTGGCGCACATGTCCACCACCGTGCTCTGGACCGAGCCCTTGGCGTAGGCGTTGAGACCCGCATCACCGGTAAGGTAAGCAACGCTCACGCGATCGCTTTCGGGGATGCCGGCCATAACGGCAACGGTTTCGTCATAGGCGTTAGCGCAGTAGCTGGAAAGCTCCTTGCCACGCTCCTCCATGTTCAGAAGATCGCCAAGCATGGCGTAGGCCTCATCGTAGCCGTCAAGAGAAGTCTGGATGTACACCACGGGGATGCCAAGCTGTTCCTGAAGGTTGTCGAGGTCTTCGGCGATGCCCTTCATAGGCTCGCCGGTGTCAATGATGATCTGGGGGTTGGCTGCTGCGAGGGCTTCCTTATTGAGGTTGCCCTTTCCGCCGAAGATGGCACCGAATACGGGCAGTTCAGCATATTCCTGGCCGAGATACTTGGCCTCATCGGCGCTCATTTCCTGAGCTAGGCCCACCATGAGATCGGGGGCGAAGGTGAGCAGGATCTGGTTGCTGGTATGGCCCGAAGGGGCAATGCGCTCTATGTTGACGGGCACCTCTACCTCACGACCGAGGGAGTCGGTAAAAATGCGCGTTTCGCTTGCGTTGCTCGATTGGTCTTGAGGCTTGTCCTGTGCGGAGCCGGAGCAACCGGTAAGGGCGAACGCGACGAAAAGGCACAGCATTGCCGCGCAGGTGGCGACAAGGGCTTTTCTGAAGGTGGACATGATGCAACCCCTTTCGAGTAGGTGAGCCCCCATTATTCTTTGAGGAGAATAGTGATCATTGTGCGCGAATAATTATCCTGTGTCAAGAATAAAATGAATGGTCCCCCTGGTTTGCTATCATGATGCCCTGAAAGCATCTACTACCCAAGCGATGGTGACCTATGGATTTAAAGCGTGTTTTGGCGAGCGCCCCGCGCAAGCATGAGAAGGCGGAGCCGCATCCTCTTATGACCCCGTGGGGAGAATCGCTTGA
>JAFXIM010000137.1 GCA_017533165.1 Eggerthellaceae bacterium | reverse complement strand
TGACCCCGAGCTCTCCCCCGCCGAGAAGCTCAAGGTCGTCCAAGGCCTTGCCAACGAGGGTCATGAGGGCGCGCTCGACATCTTCCGCTCCATTGGCGTCTACCTTGCACACACCCTGGTTCTCTACAGCGCCTTCTACGAGATCGAAACCCTTCTCATCCTGGGTCGCGTCACCTCCGGCGTTGGCGGAGACCTCATCATTAGCGAATGCAACCGCGTTCTCGCTGAAGAGTATCCTGCTCTTGCCGAGCAGGTAAACGTTACCTTGCCCGACGAAATGATGCGCCGTGTCGGCCAGTCCGTTGCCGCTGCATCTTTCCCGGAGATCAAGTAAGCACGCTTAACTCGCACCCGCACGAAGAGCCGCCATCGCGCGGCTCTTCTTTTATGCTGGGACAGAAATCACCAGACCGATTTACTCCTGCGTAAGGAAAAGAATGCCGATGGTTCCCGGTCCGCAGTGAGACGATATGGTGCAACTCGCCTTTGTCACATGCACGCGCTCTAAATCAGGCAGAAGATCGAGCAACTCTGCACAGATAAGTTCGATGAGCTCGTCGTTGACGCCACCAGAATGGGTGATGAAGATATCGTCTTTCATGATATCTGGATGCTTTTTGATCTGCTTGCGGACGTACTCGCGCAGCGCTTTTCGCGTAGATCCATGGTGCATGCGACCAACATGCATCGAACCATCGGCATTGTCTACCGCAATCTCGAGTCTGAGATGAAGGGCATCGCTTACATGCGAGAGAACCTGAGGGCAACGCCCGCCAGCGGCCATGAAATCAAGGGTTTCCAAGATGAAAGAAGCCTGCACGAGCGGTTTCAGGCGCTCTACGGCCGCAACAACATCCTCAGCTGGCATGCCTTGCTCGAGCAAACGTCCTGCACGGATGACAAGCTGGCCCATACCAGAGGAAAGGTTGCAGCTGTCTATCACGTAGACCTTCGGTAGGTCTCGCGCTGCAAGAATAGCATGCTCATAGGAGCTCGACAGGGCGCTACCGAGGCTGAAATGTATCACCTCGTCAGCTTCAGAGAGCAGCGTTTTGAAATACTGCTGATATTCGGCTACGTTTACAGCTGAGGTCTTCGGCAGGCTGCCATCCTCGTAGAAGGCCTTGTAAAGGTCCTCGGGATGAATATCAATGTTGTCGAGGTAGCTTACACCTCGAAGCTCAAGGTGATACGGATAGAAGCGCACCTGGTATTGCTGCTTTAGCTCATCCCCGATATCGCATGTGCTGTCGGCGCTTAACAAGACTTTAGTCATGATATGTCATTCCTCCAACGAGTAGCAAAATGCAACAATGTGTCTATACCAGTGTCCCGCAAAACCTTCTTAGCAAAAACCGACAATGCCATCGATTTGGTTCAGTTCCGTTGCTTCAAAGCAAAGGGCCGAAGCATGAGCTTCGACCCCGTTCTCATATCGTATCAACAGCACGCGATCGCGCGCAGCAGAGCTATAGAGCGTTTCCCCTCAGGACAACCTGCTTCACGTCAAGCGTGTCCTTGTCAAGCAGTACGGCGTTGGCAACGGCACCAACAGCGAGCGTTCCGTGCTTGCCTTCCAAACCAATGGCACGTGCAGGATTGACCGTAGCAGCCTTCACCGCACTTGAGAGCGGAATGCCCATATCCTTCACCGCCACGTAAAGGCAGCGCATAAGGTCGCTCACGGAGCCCGCAAGCGCCCCGTTGTCGATAGTGGCCACGGGACCCTTTACGGTGACATCCTGTCCGCCAAGATCGTATACGCCATCCTCAAGACCCGCTGCACGCAGCGTGTCGCTGATGAGGATCATGCGGTCATCTCCGAACATGTTGAACGCAAGGCGAACCATGGCAGGATGAATGTGAACGCCGTCAGCAATGATCTCCGCCGTTACATCATCGCGCTCAGCCGCGGCAGGAATGGGGCCGGGCTTACGATGATGCATGGCGTTCATGGCATTGTAAAGATGAGTGAGATGACGCACGCCAAGCTCAAACGCATGCGCCGCCTGGTCGTAATCGGCGCATGAATGCGCAAGGGAGATGCGGACCTCGCCCGCCAGCTCTTGGATAAATTCATCAGCGCCAGGCTCTTCGGGGGCAATGTCAACCAGCTTGAACAGGCCACCCGCCGCCTCCTGCAGACGTCGGAACTCGTCCGCGCTCGGATTGCGCACAAAATCAGGATTCTGCGCTCCCACTTTGCTCGGAGAGATGAAGGGGCCCTCCATGTTAATGCCGACAAGGTCAGCCTCGTTGCTTTCGGGCACATAGGCCGCCGCAGCCTTTGCCGCCTGAGTAAGCTGCTCTTCGGACAAGGTCATCGTGGCCGGGCACATGGCTGTAACGCCACGAGACGCCTCGTAAGCCCCCATCTTGTGCAAACCCTCAAGACTACCGTCAGAAATGTCAGCGCCAGCGCTACCGTGGAAATGAAGGTCCACCAAGCCGGGAATGACATAGCACCCCGACGCATCAATGCACTCACCTTCTGCAAAGTCAACGAAGACGCCCTCTGCAAAGCACAGATCGCGCTCAACGAAAGACTCGCCGTCAAACACCAAACCGCCCTTGATATAGCCCACGCTTCGTCCTTTCCGCAAGCTTAGAGTAATAGTT
>JAFXIM010000136.1 GCA_017533165.1 Eggerthellaceae bacterium | reverse complement strand
GTTTGTTGCAGCAAGAACAAGAAATCCGCCGCCGAAGAGGGTAAATGCGCCGAAATAGGTGATAAATCCGGCAGCGGCAAGCGCAATGCCGATGCAAAGCTGGATAATCGCCATTTTTTTATAATACTTCTTGTCTTTCGGCTTTTCTACCTTAACAACTTTCTGTCTGTTGCCTTTCATAGCTTGCGCTCCTTTATTCAACAGTTATCTTTATCTTTCCGTCCTCAGCAGTTGCGCTGATTCGGGATACGCTGCCCTTGTGGTTATCCACAATTTCGGAAGCTATAACATCTTCAAGCTCTTTCTGAATGGTGCGGCGCAGATTGCGTGCACCGTAAGTTTCGCTGAAGCTCTTTTCGGCAAGGTAGGACACCAGGGCGCCGTCATAGTTGAGCTCATAGCCACGCTCTGCCATAACTGCTTTCAGCTCACCCAGCATAAGCTCGGCGATATTCTCAAAGTTCTCGCGTGTGAGGTGGTTGAAACAGACAATCTCATCAACGCGGTTGATGAACTCGGGACGCAGAAACTCTTCAAGTGCCTTCATTGCCTTATCCTTGGTCTGCTCGTTCACAGTCTGGCCGAAGCCGAGGGAACCGCCGCGCTTGCTGGAACCGGCATTGGTGGTCATTATGATAACGGTGTTTTCAAAATTGACCGTTCTGCCCTGCGCGTCGGTGATTCTACCATCGTCAAGGATCTGCAGCAAAACGTTCATAACATCGGGGTGTGCCTTTTCAATTTCATCGAAGAGGACCACGCTGTAAGGCTTGCGGCGAATCTTTTCGGTGAGCTGGCCCGCATCGTCATAACCGACGTATCCGGGAGGCGAGCCAAGGATTCGGGAAACAGAGTGTTTCTCCATAAACTCGCTCATATCAAGGCGAACAAGGGATTCAGGAGAATTGAAGAGATCCTCGGCAAGACGCTTTACAAGCTCCGTCTTACCTACACCGGTAGATCCGACAAAAATGAAGGAAACGGGCTTTCGCTTTGCCTGCATACCTACGCGGCTGCGCTTGATAGCAGCGCATACAGTATCTACAGCCTCATCCTGTCCCTTGATGTGCTCTCTGAGTCTGTCTCCAAGATGCGAGAGGCGCTCCATTTCGTCCTCGCGGATGGAGGATGCGGGAATCTTGGTCCAAAGTTCGATGATGCGTGCAAGATTCTCGGGGCCGAGAGCGGGCTTGCCCTTGGTCTGAAGTTCAAGGCGCTCATCGTCTATTCTCAGCTGCTCTGCGCGGATTGACGCAAAGCGCTCAAAATGTTCATTTTCAGTATCTGCAAGCAGCAGTTCGCGCTCCTTCTCAAGGTCGGCAAAGTCCTTGTTGAGCTGCTCGAGTCTCGCAAGGTCGAGGTTTTTGAGGTTTACATCCGAGCAGGCCTCGTCGATGAGGTCAATAGCCTTGTCGGGGAGGAATCGGTCGGTAATGTAGCGCTCACTCATAGTAACGGCAAGGCGGCACATTTCGTCGGAAATGGTGACTCCGTGATACTCCTCGTAGTAGCGGCGGATGCCTTTGAGGATTTCAACGCTGTCGTCAATGGAGGGTTCAGCAACGGTGACGGGCTGGAATCTTCTTTCAAGCGCGGCATCCTTCTCGATGTGCTTGCGGTATTCGGTGAAAGTGGTTGCGCCGATAACCTGAATCTCGCCTCGGGAAAGGGCGGGCTTAAGGATGTTGGCGGCATTCATGCTGCCCTCGGCATCGCCAGCGCCGACAATATTGTGAATCTCGTCGATAACAAGAATGATATTGCCTTCCTTGGTTATCTCCTGAATGAGACCTTTCATACGGCTTTCAAACTGGCCGCGGAACTGGGTGCCTGCAACGAGGGCGGTAAGGTCAAGCAGATGAACTTCCTTCTCCTTGAGTTTGTAGGGAACTTCACCCTTTGCAATGCGCTGGGCAAGACCTTCGGCAATAGCCGTCTTACCGACGCCCGGTTCACCGATGAGGCAGGGATTGTTCTTCTGGCGGCGGTTGAGAATCTGGATAACACGTTCCAGCTCATCCTGGCGGCCAATCATTGCATCGAGCTTGCCTTCGCGTGCCCGGTCGGTAAGGTTGATGCAGTAAGTGTCGAGGAATTTGCGCTTGGCACTGCGGTTTTCCTTGGTGCCGGAGCGAGTGTTGTCATTCTTGTTTTCGTTCTTGTGGTTATCGGAAGGCACAATGCTTCCGCCCATATTCTGCGCGCCCATCAGGCGGCTCAAGAACGGGAATGTTGCCGTCTTGCCTTCGTCCTCTTCTCCGCCATCCTCTGCGCCGAAGAGGTCGGCACCAATATCCTCAGGCATTCCGTTCATCAGTGAGGACATGTCGTGAGTAAGGCTGTCGAGATCGTCCTCGGACAAGCCAAGTCTTGCGATAACATCATCTACCGGCTTTATATGAAGTTCGCGTGCGCACTTGAGGCAAAGTCCCTCATTCTTCGTTTCGCCGTTTTCTATTTTTGTTATGAAAAGCACCGCAACGTTTTTTCCGCAGCGGGAGCATACAGTAGGTTCCATCTTGTTCTCCTGAAATTACGATTTATATGCCAAGGTACTTATACAGTATATCGCTCTTGAGGAAAAGCGATGCAAGCTTTGTTTCCTCGAGCGTATTGTGTCCAATTATAGTTCCCAAAAACTTAAGTCCCCAAACGAGGATAACGCAGAACATAAAGCCGGTAACCGCACCAAGAACTGCTCCGCAGATGTCATTGACCATATCAAGATTCGGCAGCTTAAAGCTCAGGTTGGGAATGTTGCCGATAACGGTAAGGATTATGAGTATCATCAAAAACGACAGCACATAGATGCCGACGAAGCTGACTCTTTCGCAAAGTATCTGAACGACGGCATTCATTGCTCCC
>JAFXIM010000135.1 GCA_017533165.1 Eggerthellaceae bacterium | reverse complement strand
CTGCGGTATCGACGCTGCCCTCATCTGCGAAGCCGCTCGCGCATATGCGGCGGCAAAGCCTGCGTCCATTGCATGGGGCTTGGCGATCGACATGAAGTCCAACGGCACCCAGGCTGGTCACAGCATCCTGGCGCTCGAGGCTATTACCGGCAACGTGGACGTACCCGGCGGTCAGTTGGTGGGCGACGTCAACGACGGCTTGGAGCTGGGCTTTGGCTGGAAAGAGCTGGGTGTTGAGCTGCAGAACAAGATTCTGGGCCTCAAAGAGTACCCGGCTATGGTGAGCTTCGTCCTGAACGCTCATTGCGACATGGTGCTCGATGCGCTTGAGACGGGCGAGCCTTATGCTTTCAAGATGGCCGGCTTTGAGGACTGCAACGGCCTGGCGGGTACTGACTGCGCTCAGCCTGCTCGTTGGCACAAGGCCTATCAGAACCTCGAGTGGTGCTTCGGCATTGACGTGTGGTTGACGCCTACCATCCAGGCGTGCTGCGAGTTGTTCCTCCCGCTCTCCTCGACGGTCGAGCATGACACGGTCGTGTATTCCCACTACGGCGCTTCGCCTATCACCATGGGCGTTGCCAACAAGTCCATCACCGTGGGCGAGGGAAAGGGCGACTGCGAGATCATGTACGAAATCGGCCGTCGCTGCATGCCCATCAACTTCGGTCGCTTCGCGAATTTCTACGAGTTCCTCGAGGAGTATCGCCTGAACGGCAAGACCACCTTCGAGGCGCTGCGCGAGGAGGTCGTTCATCAGAAGACCGAAACGCTTTCGTACTACAAGTACAAGTCGGGCAAGCTGCGTCCCGACGGCATGCCCGGATTCAACACCCCGACCGGCCGCGTGGAGCTGTACTCCACCATGTTCCGCCAGTTCGGCGAGGATCCGCTGCCGTACTACGAGGAGCCGCAGTACAGCCCGGCTTCAACGCCTGAGCTTATGGAGGAGTACCCGATGGTCCTTACCACGGGCGCTCGCACCTACTGCTACTTCCACTCCGAGGGCAAGCAGATTCCGTATCTGCGCGAGATCAACCCCGATCCCATCGTCGAGGTGAATCCGCAGGATGCTCAGCGCTACGGCATCACGAACGGCCAGTGGGTGCGTTTGACCAACCAGTTCGGCAGCTGTGTGCTCAAGGCGAAGGTGACCCAGCAGGTGTATCCGGGCCTCGTGGCGGCTCAGCACGGCTTCTGGTTCCCCGAAGCTGATTCCGAAGAGCCGGTGCTGTACGACATCTGGCGCTCCAACATCAACAATCTCATGCCGCATTTCCATGTTGGCAAGCTCGGCTTCGGCGCTCCGTACAAGTGCCTCATTTGCAAGATTGAGCCTACGAACGAGAATTACGACACCGATCTGGATGAGGTCTGGCGTCGTTGGGGCAATCCGACGGTGCGCAAGTAGCTGGTTTAGCGTACGTATACGCGAGAATCAAAAGGGCGTCGCAACGTTTGCGGCGCCCTTTCTTGTGGGGTGAGTCAAGGTCTCAAACGCTGTTTTCCAGGCCGTTGCGTCAAAGGGTCCGAGAGCGGTCGTCCCCCGTGCTCGAATAAGGCGGCTATCTGGGTTGAAAAAGTATGGTTTGAGATTCTGAACTGGGGTTTTGCATTTCTAAAACAACTCAGTAGTACTCCTTGTCCGATGGGGGTAAAGCGAATGAGACTACATGCCCGATAGTTTTGATGGGGCCGAGCAACCTAGAATCCAAACCATATTGCCGCCGTGTGGCTACGTTG
>JAFXIM010000014.1 GCA_017533165.1 Eggerthellaceae bacterium | reverse complement strand
GATCATCGTAGATTCCGCCAAAGAGCTTGCCTGATGCGTAGAGCAGGTATTCGCCCATCATTTTGCGATGCGAGACTTCCGGCACCTCGGTCAAAAGGTCTAATACATAGTTCAAGTATTCTTCGCTTGATGCCATACGGGGCCTCCTTGCGGATAGGCGAGCATATAACGGGGCTTGCTGGCTGGTACGCTTGCGGGCCTGCGATTCGAAAGCCCTGGTCGCCGAATCGTTTACAGAAGCGCTTGCTCCCATTCGGCCTCTTTGAAGCCTACAAGAATGCGCATACCTTCCGCATCATCGGAGATAACGACCAGGGGGCGCTTTACCAGCATGCCGTTTGTTGCCAACAGGGCAAGGGCGTCTTCGTCTGACATCCCCGCGTCAAGCTGCGCTTTCACCCCGAGCTCGCGGTACAGCATGCCGCTTGTGTTGAAGAACCTGCGCAGAGGAAGCCCGCTAGCTTGCCACCAGGCGCGCAGTTCTTCGGCCGTGGGATTGTTTTCGACGATATGGCGGTCCGTGTAGGTAACGCCGTGCTCGTCCAGCCAGCGCTTGGCCTTCTTGCAGGTGGAGCATTTGGGGTACTCGACGAACAGGACTTTCATGGTGCTTCCTTCCGAGTCGTTGCTGGCTTTCGGAACCTAACGCCCACATGATAATCGCCCCGGATAGTTCCGAGGCGATTATCGTTGCCTAACAGGCGTCCGTGGTTGGTTTGCCCGGGCTTTTGGCGACGGGTTTTTCGGCTCGCCGCTCTCGGCCTATCCGCCTTTCAGCCCACGGCTTGTGCCCTTGCAGCGTTTGCCGCATTGCTTTCGTCGTAGGCTCAAAGCTGCCAAAGCTCGCTTGCCACGTGAATGGCAACAACGGATATAGGTGCCAACGCCCGCTCAGGTCTACTTGCGCCTGCTTCCCGCGTGGCCGCTTGTAAAAGCGAAGCCTATGATGCAAGCGGCAACCATCGCAACCAGAAGCATCATGCCTGCAAGTGCGAGGGAGGCGTCGCCCGTTTGAGCGAGGACGGCCGTAGCGGGAGCCTTGTTGGGATCAGGGTTTGCGGGCTCAGTGGAGGGATCGCTGGGATCAACTGGGTCAACCGGGTCCACGGGGTCAACGGGGTCGGGGTCGACCGGGTCCTCGGCAAAGGCCCGGACGCTCGGATTCGGGTAGACCAGGTAGTCGTCCTCATCGAGCTCGCCCACGTCGCCCGTACCTTCGTAAATCAAAGTTGCATCGTCATTGGTGGGCAGGGCTTCCTCGAAGGGGAAACCCTCGGTCTCGGTCATGAGTCGGACGCGATAGCTGAGAGAGAAGGAGTAGATGCGGGAGCCATCTTCCGCTTCGCTCAACTCATAGCCCGACTGCCCGAGGTTCCACCGGATCGTATTGGCGGCGGTGTCGAAGCTTGCGGTGTTCTCGATGGGCGAATCTGTCAGGGACTCACCCAGCTCGCCCGTGAGGCTGCTAGCCGCTTCGCCGGCAACGTTATAGAAATGTTGGAACTCGATATAGTTGCCCATGGGGTCAGACACGACCGCTGCGGGCAGCGGGAAACCCGTGGCTTCGCGAATGTCGGCCAGGATGTTAGCAAAGGCGTCGAGCAGCTCGTTGCGATCATTGCCATCGGCATAGGTGCTGGCATCTTCGCTTGCGGAGGGACCGCCCGCGATGTCGTTGGAGAGCCAATCGCGATACGCCTGGGGATCCGTTGCGCTGCCGATCACGTAGTCGGTGCTCGTGCGGTCAACGATGGAGTAGCTTGCCGTAGCCTTATCGATGTAGGACTGAATGGTCTGCGCGCCGATGTCGATGCCTACGGAGAAGATGTTGATGCCAACGGAATCGGAAGACGTGCTTCCCGATTTCATCTCGGCTGCGATCTGTTCGGCTAGGGCTGCGGCCTTGTCGGAGTAACTGGTTCCGTAGGTGCAGGGCAGCTCGAGCACTGCATCTGCGAAGTAGCCATCTTCGCCAACCTTTGTTGCGATGTAAGCTTCGTTTTCGTAGGGGTTGTATCCGACGATGGCCTCGGCGCTGTCGATGTTGCCGCTGATGGAGCGGTCGACGTAGGTGGTGGGGAAGCCGTCAGTCAGGAAGATGACGTACTTGTGCGCGGCTTCTACCTGGTCAAGTGCGTTGTAGGCCAGGAGCAAGCCCGCCTCCATGTTGGTGAAGCGTTCGCCAGCCGGGCTTGCGGGTGCGGTGATGGCGTTGACGCTTGTCTGCAGGGCGGGTGCGCTATCGGCGGACACAGCCTGAAGGTTCAGGCCGTTTGCCCACTGCGCATTGGTGTTGAAGGTCACCAGGCCGAACATGCGGTCCTCGGCAAGGTTTTCGCCATTGCAGTACTCGTAGATGAACTCGTTCGCCGCTTCCTGGGCGTTTTGCAGGCGGGAGCGGGAGCTGTCGGCGCCGTCGGGATCCTGGCTTGCTTGGACGTCGTTCATGGTGTTGGAGACGTCCATGACCACCACGACGGCGGTCGAGTTGTCTTCGCCAGCTTCGCCGATTTCGGCGGTGAGGGTGATGTCGAAGAGGTCCTCGATGCCCGTAGCCTCGATGGTTTTGCTGATCAGGACGGTTTCGCCGTTGGCGGTTGTGCCGGAGTTGCTGCCGCCTTCGTCGACGATCTGCTCAGCAGCCTGCGCGTCCTTGTCCTCCTGGGTGGGCTCGGAAGGTCCTGTCGCGTCGCCGGGTAACGCGGTTATAGGCGCCGCTTCCTTTTCGCCTCCGTAGTCGGGTGGCGCGTCGGCGCCAAATGCGGCTGCTGGGGCGATGCTCGCCGCAACCATCAGGCTCAAAATGCTCAGTAAGAGCCGTTTCATAAGACACCCCCTTCAGGTGGAAATACATGTCCATCTAAAGGTAGAGAAGGTGAGCGATGCCCTCAGGTCTAGGCGGCGTTCTGATGCCGCGGGGATGCCAATGCGTTTACACGGCGACAATGGCGCTGGCGAAGGGGCGCGATGAGCCGAGACGTGCTGAGCCGAAGCGCTGGCGATCGGAAGCGCTGGCGATCGGAAGCGCTGGCGATCGGAGACACTGGCGAAGCGGTGTCGGTGCGTGGTGCAAGCGTTGGGGTTGGCGCGTTGCCTGCCGGGGAAGGATGTTCGGCCAGGTATGTGAGGCTAGACGCTCTTGTCCGCGTTTTTCTCAAGGCCGCTCTTGCCCATTTCCACGATGGCATCAAGGCTGAACGCCGCCTTGCGTACTGCCTCGGGCGCCTTATCGAAGGCGGTTTTGCCTGCGCTTGCGGCGATTGATGCGAGATCCTTCGCAACCTCGGTAGTTTTGCGCGCGGCATCAGCT
>JAFXIM010000134.1 GCA_017533165.1 Eggerthellaceae bacterium | reverse complement strand
TCGGAGATTCGAAGCTCGTACGCGAGCCTGAACGAGGGGGGGCGCGAGTGGCTGCGTTCGAGCGCCGTCCTCGCAACCAACCACGAGGAGATGAAGGAAGGTGAGAAGTAGGGAGCTCAAGCTGGGCGGCGGGGCGAGAGAGCCCGATGCAGGCGCAGCTGACGCGGTAAGGGCCTTCTAATCAGTCGAGGACGTGGTGAGGAGCGCCTTTCGCGCGGTAACCGAGCAGGTCCTCGCCGAGACAAACGACTACGGGGAGGGCTTCTGGGGCTTTCCCTACGTTCAGCCATCAGGATCCCTGGGCTCTCCGCATGCTTACGGCACGCTTCTGAGCGAGGCGGCATGTGAGAGCAACCCGAAGCTCGAGCAAGAATCACGGGAGCGGCTGGGGAGCCTGTACGATCTGTTCATGAAAGCCGGGAAAGCGGTGCCCGACGACTTCTCTAAGCTGGCCAGGTCCATGAGCGACGGCTCGTTGGCCGTAGAGAACATCTGGTTCCTCCCCATCAGAGAGAAGCTCTTGAACGAGGAGGTCATCGCTTACTTCCTCGTCGAGATGGGCTGGGTTTTCGAGGAGGCTCTGGATTTCGAGCAGGATGACGTCAAGTACCTCGCGCTCTGTGCCGCATGCGCGCTCTGCGGCGAGAGGAACCTCAAGCCCAAGCTGAGGGGGAGGTCAGTCGGCAAGCCGGCAAGGCGCCCGCCAGGCATAAGCTGCGAAAAGCTCATCCTTCCCAACGACGCAATCACGAAGGCCCTTTTCGGCAGGGGGGAGAACCACCTCACCCCCGCCGACTACATGAGCGGCCGCCCACGCGAGATCAAAACAGGAAAAAACCTGTCTGCGACGATCCTGATAGAGACGATTTCGACGTCACCGAGGCCTGCGAGGCTTACCAACTCAACGACGTCGACCGCTTCTGGCTCGAGTCCCTGTGCTCCTTGGCGAAAGAGGGACACCTCTTCATATCGGGACGCGACCTCCTGAAGGTAAACGGCTTCGCAAACCCAAGGTCATCCAGCATGAGGGCCACCATGAAGGAGGCCTTCGACAGCATCCTCAAGGCCACCCGCACCTGGGTGACCATCGACGCATCCGGCGAAGAGCGCGCCTATGCCAAATCCCTTGGAACTACGCTCGACGAGGGCATTGTCTTGAAGCAAGTGGTCAGGGCGGACTTCTCGCTCATGAAGTTCACGGACGGCAAGGCGGATTTCGCCGTAAAGCTCGTACCCAGCGACCCGGACGACCCGCTCTCAGCCCTCCCCCTCGCAAAGTACGCCTCCAACAAACGCCAGCTTATCGATGCGTCGACTGACGATTTCGTCTTCGAGTCGACCAAACGCTGCACATTCGAGTACAAGCGCATGTGGCGCTACGTGGTGAGGAGGATATCCGAGAAAGGAACGAGCAACACCATCCTCTGCGAGACTATGCTCAAGGAGCTCGGTCTCGAAAACGCAACTAAGCAGAAGAAATCAAAGCTTCTGAACGTGCTCGAGGAGATGCTCAACGAGCGCATTGCGGACAGGGCACGGCTCAGCGAGCTATCGAAGAAGGAGGAGTCAGGTGCGCTCTCAAAGAAAGAGAGCAAGAAGCTCGCCTCGCTTCGCAGGCGAAAGCTGGTCAAATCTTACAAGGTCAGCAGAAAGGGGCGGGTGAAGCATTCCTTCACGATCGATTTCTGGTGAGAAGACCGCGTAACTAGCGATGACTCGAACTGTAATTAGCGATGACCAAGGCGTAATTAGTGATGACTCAGATGTAATTATCGATGACTCAGACCCTGTAGAAAAGAAGGCTTTAAGCCAGCAGTCGCGCGGTTTCGACGGTCTTCGACGAGAAACGGTAAGTAACGTAAGTGAAGTAAGTTACGTACGGGCGGCTTCCTCCCCGCTTGACGGCGGGAGGAACCTCCCAAGACAAAGGTAAAGGTGATGAATATGAATGAGAGAAACAGATGAGTTCGCAGAGGTGAAGGCCGTTGCCTCCTTGAGCGGGTTCGCGGAAGAGCACTTGAGCAGAGCGGGCCGGGGCTACGTCTGCCCGTCTTGCAAAAGCGGCACCGGCCCCAACAAGACGCCCGCCTTCAGCATAAAGGGGAGCATGTTCAAATGCTTCTCGTGCCAGATCGGCGGGGACGTGTTCGACTTAGCGGGCATAGTGAAGGGAACTGACTCGAAGCTAGAACAACTGAAGTCCGTTAAAGCCTGGCTTGACCTAAAGGATCCGACTGCGTCGATGAAGAGCCCGATTGAACGAGAAGCCGGCGCACGGGCGCTTGCCCTCAAGGAAGCGGAAAGCGCCTCTCTTGCCGCATCGCAGGACAGCTTAGACCATCCTGACGCCCTATCCTACCTTGAAGGCAGAGGCCTTACCTTAGAGGAGGCGAGGTCGTTCGGCTTGGGATTCGATTCGAGGAGACGCCGCATCACGATCCCCTACCCCGGAAACCCCTGGTACCACATTGACCGCGACGTCACCGGCAAGGCAAGCGCCAAGTACGTGAAGCCGAG
>JAFXIM010000133.1 GCA_017533165.1 Eggerthellaceae bacterium | reverse complement strand
TCTTCCTTCGCTCCGAGTTACCCAAACGAAAGGTGCTGGGATACCCGCCTTATGTTCGCATGGCCAATGTTTTGATTTGGGGTAAGGACGAAGAAGAGGTGAGGCGCGTTGCGCTCGAGCTGTACGAGCAGCTTGAGAGGACGGTCTTTGACTACGCCGGATCGAGCTGGAAGGTGCTGCCCGCGTCTCCCTGCGTTCTAGAGAAGCTACGCGGAACCTATCGTTGGCATGTGCTGGTGAAGTGTCCTCGCGAGGCTGATCTTTCTTTGGTTATGGGGCGCTTGTTCCGCACGCGCAAGGCTGAGAAGGAGGTCAACGTTGCGGTTGACGTTGACCCGCTTGATCTCTTGTAGCTGCGAATGCAGCGTCTCGCGCGGTCTTATCGGAAAGCTCTCATCTTCTATTGCGCAGGGTTTTAAACGAACTACTTTGTGTGCAAATCTTGCCCTGAGTAAGAAATTGTAGTAAATTAGTTAGCTGTATCTTTGCGCCCAAAATAGGCTATTTGTGCCTGTGCGGACGTCTTCGTGGAAAGGATGATAGCGTGGTCAAAGCCTCATCGAACAAATCTATGCAGGAACAGAAGAACGCAGATCAGCCCCTGAACGAAGTCGAGGAGATGATTGAAGAAGAGGACGTCATGGAGTCCGATCCTCCCGCAAGCGTAGCGGTTGAGGCGGGTTCCGATGCCGGTCTCGATGACGACAAGATTGACGGCATCGACCCCGAAGAGGACCTTCTTGAGGGCATTCCCGAGGAAGAACTCAAGGCTACCGTTGAGGCTGCTGCTTCGCTTCCGAAGGTTTCAGGTCGCAAGGCCAAGACCCGCAAGCGCAACGCTGACGCCAACGTCACCATGCTCACGGGCGACCCGGTTCGCATGTACCTCAAGGAGATCGGTAAGGTTCCACTGCTCACCGCCGAGCAGGAGATCGACCTTGCGATGAAGATCGAGGCGGGCGTCGCCGCCGAGGACGAGCTTGAGCGCATCGACAAGGAAGGCATCGAGATCGATCGCCGCACCCGCCGCCGCCTCTCCCACGAGGCTCAGATTGGCGCTGACGCGAAGGATCAGCTGATCGAGGCCAACCTGCGCCTTGTCGTATCCATCGCCAAGCGCTACGTCGGCCGCGGCATGCTGTTCTTGGACCTCATCCAGGAGGGCAACCTCGGCCTTATCCGAGCGGTCGAGAAGTTCGACTACACCAAGGGCTTCAAGTTCTCCACCTACGCCACCTGGTGGATCCGTCAGGCCATCACGCGCGCTATCGCAGATCAGGCTCGCACCATCCGTATCCCGGTGCATATGGTTGAAACCATCAACAAGCTCGTGCGTATCCAGCGCCAGCTTTTGCAGGAGCTCGGCCGCGAGCCCTCTCCAGAGGAAATTGGCAAGGAGATGGGTCTTCCTGCGGAGCGCGTCCGTGAGATTCAGAAGATCTCCCAGGAGCCGGTGTCCCTCGAGACTCCCATCGGCGAGGAAGAGGACTCCCAGCTCGGTGACTTTATCGAAGATGATGCAGCGGTCGTTCCTCCCGACGCCGCCTCTTTCAGCATGCTGCAAGAGCAGCTGGGCAAGGTTCTCGACGGCCTCGCCGAGCGCGAGCGCAAGGTCATCAGCCTGCGCTTTGGCCTCGAGGATGGCCATCCGCGCACGCTCGAGGAAGTCGGCCGCGAGTTTGGCGTTACGCGTGAGCGCATTCGCCAGATCGAGAGCAAGACGCTCGCCAAGCTGCGCCATCCTTCCCGCTCTTCGAAGCTGAAGGATTACTTAGAGGATTAGGAAGATGGCGGCTTCGGGCCGCCTTCTTCTTTTTGAGGACAGGAACAACTATGGCTCAACGTGTCGACACCGTTGAATTCGAATACTTTGCAAGCTGCCTACCTGGACTCGAGCAGCTGCTTGCTGACGAACTTCGCTCTTTAAGGGTTCACCGCGTGAGGCCCCTTGGCGGCGGCGTTGCCTTTTTCGGGTCGGCTCTTGATGGCGAGAAAGTGTGTTTGTGGTCGCGCCTTGCTTCCCGCGTGACGGCGATTCTAGCTCGCGTGAATGCAGGCGACGCCGACCTTCTTTATGCCGGCGTTCGCGATATCGCTTGGGAAGAGGTCATCTCTGAAGGTGCCAGCATGGCTGTTCGTGCCCACGGCATGAACTCCGAGTTGCGAAACACCAAGTTTGTTGCCCTGAAGGTCAAGGATGCCATTTGCGACTCTTTAAGGGAAAGCCGAGGTAATCGCCCTGATGTCGACGCCAAAAACCCCGACGTGGTGATAGAGGTTCGCGTTAACGAGAGCAGGGCTGTGGTTTCCGTCGATTTGGCGGGCGAGTCGCTCTACCATCGCTTCTACCTTGACGAGAGAGATGGGGGCAATGCCTCCCTTTCCTGTGCCCACGCTGCTTCGGTTCTGGCCGTAAGCAACTGGGAGGCTGCCAACGCCCGAAACGGCGGCCTGTTCGACCCGGTGAGCGATGATGGCTATATCGTGTGCGAAGCGGCGGCTATCGCGGCCGACCTTGCTCCTGGCCTGCTGCGTGAGCGATGGGGATTCTACGGTTGGGCCGCTCATGACGAAGATGCTTGGAACGGGCTTCTTGCCGAGGCCGACGAGCGCTTTGAGGCTGGCCTCTCCCGTATTCTCGGCGAAGGCGCGTCTGTGGGCAATGCCGCGCCTGACACCTCCAAGGTTCGCATCGTGGGCGTTTCCGCATCCTCTCCCTCGGTTGCACGCGCTCGAGATCACCTCCGCCGCGCTGGTCTTCGCCAGGTTGCAAGCGTAGAGGCCTCCTCTGCCGATGACGCCGCTGAGGTTCAAAAGCGTTTGGAGGGAGTAATTCGACACGCTCAGGGTGAATCCATGGTTGTCGCCTGCGTTCTCCCCATTGAGCGCGATTCCTCTGATGCACGCGCTGTCTCCGAGCTCACTGCTTTCGTTTCCGCTTGCAAGGAGGCTCCGGAATCATCTGTTTTTGCCTTGACGAGCTCTGCGGGTGTTCGCGATCGTTTCGGTGTTGAGCCTTCTCTGGAGCTCAGCCTTGGCCGCGGTCGTATCGAGGCCTGCATAGAGCGCTATGACGAAGCGCCTTTGGCTCCTGTCACCATTTCGATCCCCGACTCTCACGGCGGCGCTGACCATAAGGTCGAAGTGCATGACGTGCAAGCCGAGCAGTTTGCCGCTCGTCTTCGCAAGGTTGTCAAGGAGAGGAGAAAGTGGGCGCGCAGGGAAAGCGTTCAGTGCTATCGCGTTTACGATGCCGACCTCCCCGACTACGCCGTGGCCATTGACGTTTACGAGGGGGCAGGGGGCGCGCAGGGCAAGACCTATGTGCATGTAGCCGAGTATCAGGCTCCCTCGACGGTTGATCCCATGGTGGCAAGTCGCCGCTTCGGTGATGTTTTGGCCATCGTGCCCGTGGTGCTCGATGTTCGCCCCGACCACGTGTTCTCCAAGGTGCGTGAGCGTTCCAAGGGCGGTGGTCAGTATCGAAACGCCGGCAGGCGCTCTTATGTGACGAGCACTGCTGAGTCAGGTTATCTCTTTGAAATTGATCTGGCGGGTTATCTCGATACGGGTATCTTTCTTGACCATCGCGTGACGCGCGAGTTGGTGGGTTCGATAGCTCGCGGCAAGCGCTTCCTCAATCTGTTCGCATACACGGGAACGGCTACGGTTCATGCAGCTGGTGGCGGTGCGGTCAGCACCACGACGGTTGACTTGTCCCAGACCTATCTCGAATGGGCTGAGCGCAACATGGTCGCAAACGGCTTCGAGGGTCGCGAACACAGTTTCGTCCGCTCCGATGTTGTTTCCTGGATTCGGGATGCGCGTCGTGCGGGGGAGGCATTTGATCTCATCTTCGTCGACCCGCCCACCTTCTCCAATTCGAAATCCATGGGTAAGCGCACTTGGGACGTACAGCGTGATCACGTTGAGCTGCTGATCGGCGTTTCTCGTCTTTTAGCGCGTGGCGGTCAAGCGGTGTTCTCTTGCAATCTGCGCAGCTTTAAGCCCGATGTGGAAGAGCTCGCGCGCTATGGCGTGGAGATTGAGGACATCACGCAAAAGACCATTCCGCACGACTTTGAGCGCAACCCTAAGATCCACAAATGCTATGTGGTGAGGCGAGTCTAAAGCTGTTTGATTTGGAGCCGTGATAGAAAAGTGCGCGGTGTGGTGAGTCGAGTTTCGGCTCAAGCCGAGCGTTTCTTAAGGCTTTAGCCGAGCATGCCGAAAAAGTTGTTCAGGTACATGAACACGAAGACGGCAATCAGGATAACGCCCATTAGCAAGAAGGTGAAGCCCATGCCTCCGAAAGGATTGTCCTTAGGGGAGGGGGCCTGAGGTTTGTTTTCCTTCTTGGGAGCGTTGGGGTTTTTGCGTGCAGCCGCCTTTTGAGCGGGGGTCATCTGCTTTTTCTTCTTGGCCATGAGCCGTCCTTTTCCGTGCTTCCGTCTTAACCCAATGATAGCGCATGCACCTGTTTCGTAGGCTTGAATTAGCCGTAGAAATAAAACAAGCCAGGTGGATTACCTGGCTTGGAAAATTCTGGCTCCCCGGGTAGGATGCGCGCGCATCAAGGCCAAGTCGCCTTCGGCGATTTGCTGCGCAAGCCTTGACTCGCGCGGCACCTGCGGTTCGCCAAGAGCTTACCGCAGGGCTCGAACCTCCTATATGAGTTGTAGGTTCGAATTTGTTGCCGAAAAAGAACAAGCCAGGTGGATTACCTGGCTTGGAAAATTCTGGCTCCCCGGGTAGGATTCGAACCTACAACCCTCCGGTTAACAGCCGGATGCTCTGCCGTTGAGCTACCGAGGAATGGAGCCTGTTAGGAAACTGCCCTAACGCGCAAGTAAGTATTATAGCGAATCGCCTATGCCTTGCAATACCCTATTTTGAAAAGTTTGAGAGAGGGCAGGGGCGAATGATGTAGCGGTTTTCGAGCACGCCGACCAAAAGCTTTTCAAACTGCTCGTGATTATAGACGACGTCGTTGCCGAGCTCTTTTGGACCGTTGGGGTCCTTGATGTAGAACAGTCCGTTCTCGTGCTTCCAAGCGCAGATCAGATGTCCGTCAGTGTATTGATCTGCGCATTTCGAGCCATCGGCCCAAATCCAGGGTTCACCCCAGTTGCGCGAACTGAACCAGATGACAGCATTGCCCTCTTCGAGTATCTTTGCAAAGTTTTCAAGGCTTTTGTCTTCCATAAACTCAGCCTGCACGCCAAAGCTTTCGCGGAAGAAGGGATTGAACTCTTCATGGGCATCGCATGCGCAGATGTCGCCTTGGCCTTCGACTTTCTGGGGGAGGCCCCAGCCTTCGCGAATGTTGTAGACTTCGACGGGGTTGAGACGCGCTCCGGTGAGGATGTCAACCGCCATGGTGAAGGAGCACAGACCGCAGCCCATTTCGCCAATATTGCTTTCCCAGTAAGGATGTTCACGCCAAAGGGGGTCTTTTTGGGAGTAGAAGACATCTTCAGCGTGCTCAAAAGGCTTAAAGGGGTGCTCGATCATCTGATGCTCCTCGGTGATGCTCGGTCTGATTTTCGCAAGTATAGCACTTGCTCTCTGTTGCTCAGAGGATTTGACGAGGGCTTAACATGCGAATAGCCGTACCGGGCAAAATATGAGAATTGTTCAGCCTTTCGTTTCGCTCTCTTTTTGCGGCATTCGTTATATTTGCCGAAAAACCGCCTGTGACCCGCGCTTTTGGCCACCGTTGCAAAGATGTAACAGTTGCACTTGCGTGTAATGCTATTATTTGCGTCAGGTATAAAGCTACAGGAAAGGAAAGCCTATGGCATCGATCAAATCGTCGGCTAAGGGACGTAGCGCGCTTCTCGCCGTCCTCGTTTCCCTCATGCTGGCACTCTTCATGTTCGTCGGTTGTTCCTCTGGCGAGGCTAAGAAGGACTCTGGCGAGCCTTCTGGTGCCACCGAGGAAACCGTCGTCGAGCTCAACGCTGCTGACTTTGACGCCCTTGTTGCAGCCGGCCCGGTTGCCGATGATGCAACCATCGCTTCCAGCGAGTGGGCAACGGCCGTCAAGGAGTCTGGCACCCTGCGTGTCGGTGGCGTCCAGACCTCCACGCTGTTCAGCCTCCTGAACGAGGTTGACGGTCACACCCGCGGCTTTGACGCTGGTCTGGCTCAGCTTCTCTCTAATTACATCTTCGGTGACCCGAACGCTTACGAGCTCACCCAGGTCACCTCTGATACGCGTGAGTCCGTCCTCCAGAACGACATGGTGGACGCCGTCTTCGCAACCTATTCCATCACCCCGTCTCGTTGCGAGCTCATCTCCTTCGCTGGCCCGTACTACACCTCTCAGCAGGCGATTCTCGTAATGGCTGACAACGCCGACATCAACGGCATCGAGGACCTCGCTGGCAAGAACGTTGCCGTTCAGTCTGGCTCTACCGGCCCTGAGATCGTCGAGGAGTATGCTCCTGAGGCCGTTCAGCAGCCTTTCGCTACTGATGAGGAGGCACGTGCCGCTCTCGAGCAGGGACGCGTTGACGCTTACGTCATCGACGCCACCATGCAGCTTGGCGCCATGACCAAGAACCCGGGCAAGTATCGCCTCGCTGGCGAGCAGTTCGGTCCCGTTGACCCCTATGGCATCGGCGTTCCGCTGGATTCCGACGCTGTCGAGTTCATCAACGGCTTCCTGAAGC
>JAFXIM010000013.1 GCA_017533165.1 Eggerthellaceae bacterium | reverse complement strand
GCGCCCGGGGGGATACACGCAGGCATCCGGCCAGGCATCGCTCGAGCGGGCGAGCGCCGTCCACGCGCGCGAGGTCGCCCGCAGGGAGAAGGCCCGGATCGAGCGCGAGGCCATTCGCCGCCGCGAGGAGGCGTCCCGCTCGGCGGGAAAGCGCAGCCTCAAGGGCGTGGGCAAGCACGACAGCGACGCTCGCTGCAAGAAGCGCATCGCCGTGGTCTCCGGCCAGGACGGCAAGGCGGGAAGGCTGTCATCGAGGATGGAGGCCAGGCTTGCGACGGCCGAGGCAAGACTTGCGGCAACGCGTGTGGAGAAGCGCTACGACGCCGACGTGTGGCTCGACGCCGCACCCAGCAGGCGAAGGGTGCTCCTGCGCATGGAACCGCAGACGCTGGCCCTCGGCGACGCCACCTTGAGCGTGCCCGCGTTGCACATCGGCAATACCGACCATATCGGCCTTGTCGGGGGCAACGGCGTCGGCAAGAGCACGCTCGTGAGGCTGATCGCGGAGAGCCTATCTGACGCGACGCGCGTTCTCTACATCCCGCAAGAGCCAAACGAGGAGCAGAAGCACGCCGCCGTGGATTCCCTGCGCAGCCTGGATCGAACCGAAAGGGGTCGCGTCCTTTCCGTCATCGCGCAACTTAACTCCGAGCCTGAGCGAATCTTGGAAAGCAGCGAGGTCAGCCCTGGGGAGATGCGCAAGCTCATGTTGGCTCTCGGCATTATGGACAAGCCGGAGCTCGTTATCATGGACGAGCCGACGAACCACCTTGACCTGGGCTCGATCGAGGCTCTGGAGCGCGTGCTCGGGAGCTATCCGGGAGCACTGCTTCTTGTGTCTCACGACGCGGGGCTCATTCGCGCCGTTACGAATATCACGTGGACGATAAGGGGGAGCATCGACGGGTTCAGACTCGTACTGAGCTAGCCGACTGTTGATTCAGGGCGTAAACCTAGCCGGCACAGTCCGTGAACATAAGCGAAAGCGGCGGCGTGAACCATCGCGGCAGTGCCGTTGCTTTTGTGCGGCAATAATCACCAAGAAAGAAACGACGGAGCGCACCAACGCGTGCATGTGCCGAGCGTTCGAGTTCCGCGCCTTTTGCGATCTCAACCTGCGGGTTGCCTGCGACTTGGATGAATCGGTCATGACGATTACTGCCCCTCCGCTTTCCGTCATCTACTCGGAATATAGATGGATGGCGTTTTCGGTGAACCTGGAAGAGAGAAGAGCGTTCGAGAGAATGCTCGCGAACGCGGAGATCGGGTCCGAAGAGCGCGTCATTCACCTCACCTCTCAAGAGGTGAGCATGCTTGAGCAGCTGCTCTCCGACGAAGGCCTGAAGTTTCTCGACGGCTTGGATGACCCCAAGTACGAGGCAGCTTCGCTAGGGTGGAGCTTTCGCGATGGTTGGTCTGCCAGCCTTACAGCTTACGATGCAAGCGGGTCGGTAGCGGTAAAGACGGATTCCCTGATGCTTTGGTTCGAAGATGGCGACAACCCCTTTGTCCACTTGGAATCATGGATGGAGAGGGAGATTCGCATATACAAGCATGCGAGGATTGTGCCCACTCCTTGCGATGTGCCTCCGCTCGATTATCTAACCTTCGGCTTTCGGGGCAGCATGCCCTGGTCCCCCTCGAGCGACGTCTAGGCTGTCTTCTTAGCGGCCCCTCCGCCCGCCAGCCAGCCTGAAAGCCTCGGGCGTCATGCCGTCGAGGCACTCCTGGTATCTTCCTGTATTCCAATAGGTAATGTATTCGTCGAGCTCTGCCTTGAACGTGTCGTAATCCGGAAATCTTTGACCGCGGAAGAACTCGAAGCTCCTATGTATGTCAACTCGCTTTTTTCATCTGAGACTTCAGCCAGGCATCGTACTCTTCCAAGAACTGAACGTTCATTAGTCGTCCCGTTTCCGCATAGCTCACCTTCTGGAAGCCGACGTTGAGAGCCTTGCCAGCCTCGACCAAAGTGATGCCCAAAGCCTGCCTGGCAGGGCGCAGGTCCTTCCACGAAGGACCCTTGATTTCG
>JAFXIM010000132.1 GCA_017533165.1 Eggerthellaceae bacterium | reverse complement strand
CAGGCATGAACCATGCCGCTCACGCCGCGCTCGAAATGCTCATCCGCGCACAAATAGCCCAGACGGGACATACCCGTGTCAACCTTGATGTGTATCTTCAGCACGCCCCCGCACTTGAGGGCCTCGACGCTGTATTCCTCGGCTTTGGCCTCGCACGTCACGGTTTGGGTGATGCCGTAACGAACCAGCCGCTCGACCTGCTCCTTGGGAGTATGGCTCAAAATCAGAATGGGCATCGTGATGCCGTTGACGCGCAGCTCAACCGCTTCGTCGATGCTGCTAACCGCTAAATAGTCGGCGCCCAGCTCCTGCAGCTTCTCGGATACCTGCACCGAACCGTGCCCGTAAGCGTCGGCCTTGACAACGCCGACGAACTTCACACTTGGGCCGATATGCTCGCGGATTTTACGGTAGTTATAAGTAAGGGCATCGAGATCGACCTCGGCCCAAGCTCTTCTCAGCGTCGATTCCACGCGATCTCTCCCATGCCTCGTGCCCATTGAGTTTGCGAAACTGATACAGCATTGTACAACTTAACGCCCATGGCACCGCGAAACCCTACGCAAGCGTCATCATTTTACGCAATGTTACGCTTTGGGCTTTACGTGTGGCATTCCCTTCAGCGCGGCGCTGTCGCGCTATAATCGCTGCTTGAGCCCTTGCCGTGTTAGGAGCCGACATGAACGAGTTTTTCTCAAACTGGAATTACAAAAAACATGCGAAGTTGTGCGCAGGCGTCTACCTCGCCTTGTTCGCCATTGACATGACCGTCGGCTACGTCCTGGCGAAAAAGTTGCTCGACGACTAGCTTCACCGTACATTCATCTAGAGGAAACCGCATGATCGAAGTCAAAGCCTATTCCGGGTTGATCCGCAATCACATCGAACTTGCCGATGAGCTGCATGTCGACATCGCCGCGCTTACGCGCGAGGAACGCGAGAAAAGCCTGCTCATTGCCGCCTGGAATGTTTGGGGTTGCCAAATGGCAGCACACCTAAACGGTCAGTTCGCCTTTGTCCTTCTCGACCCCGAGACCGGTGAGGTATTCTGCGCTCGCGACCCCTTTGGCGCCGAGCTCCTGTTCTATTACGAAACCGCCGACGGCCAGCTGCTGTACGGCCTCGAAATAAAGGACCTGTTCGCCCAGCCGGGATTCAAGCGCTCGCTCAACCAAGAGATGGTTCAGTTCTACCTGGGATTCACCTATGTTCCCGGCGAAGACACGTTGTTCGAAGGCGTGAAGAAGCCGGAGCCGGGCGGGTTCCTCCGCTTCGGCGCTAACGGCCTCGAGTTCGGTCGCTACTGGGAGCTCACCTACGAACCGGACAACTCGAAATCACTTGACCAATGGGCCGACGAAATCACGGGCGCGCTCGAAGCAGGCCTCGCCAGCGTTTGCGACGAAAACGAAACGCCCGATAGCTTCCTCTCCGGAGGCGTCGACTCTTCCTTCATCCTTGCAAAAAGCCGGGCAAAGACTGGCTTCTGCGTCGCCTACGAGGATCAGGCTTCCAGCGAGGAGGAGGACGCTCGCGCCACAGCTCAGCATCTTGGCCGCAATTTCGAGGGAATCACCGTTT
>JAFXIM010000131.1 GCA_017533165.1 Eggerthellaceae bacterium | reverse complement strand
CGAGCCATGTGTGGGGCTGATTTGCAAAACGACCAGTCGAATTCCCCTGTGAATTTTGGGATTATACATAAGGCTTAATTGCTGGGGCTTAGCTATTAGCCAATAGGGTAATATTGTCCAAATGCCGCTTCAGTTACATGCTTTAACGGGTGTTTCGCCTGTTGAAGGCATCCTGTATTAAGGGGGAATACATGGAACGTAAATATCCAAATCTGTGCAAGCCTTTGAGAATTGGCGGTCTTACGCTGCGTAATCGTATGGCCTCCGCACCTTTGGGTGCGACCGATATTTTGGCGGACGGTACTCCCGGTCCTCGCACCCTTGGTTTTTACGAGGCTCGTGCTCGTGGCGGCGCCGCTATTGTCACGGTGAGCGAGCTTGTCGTTCATCCCGAGACCGATGGTTCCCAGATGCTCCACCTCTCTCTGTCTACCCCGGGTCAGCTTGGTCAGTTCGCTTATGTTGCCGACGCCATCAAGCGTCATGGTGCTGTGGCCAGCATAGAGCTTTCACACTCCGGACAGTATGCAGGTACCTACATGGTAGATAAGAAGGCTAAGTCTGAGCTGTGCATGTACGGCCCGAGCGATGGCACGCGTCCCGACGGCATTCCGGTCAAGTCGCTTACTAAGGATCAAATCAAGTCTATCGTCGATGCTTATGCAAATGCTGCGGTTCTTGCTAAGCGTGCTGGTTTTGAGATGGTCATGGTGCATGCCGGACATGGATGGCTCATTAACCAGTTCCTTTCTCCTTATTTCAACAAACGTGAGGACGAATACGGTGGATCCCTCGAGAACCGCGTGCGCTTTGCACGTGAGATCCTTGCCGCCATTCGAGCAGAAGTTGGCCCACGTTTCCCCATTGAACTGCGTATGAGCGGCTCGGAGCTCTTTGACGGCGGCTATGAGCTTTCCGATGGCGTCGAGATTGCAAAGGCGCTCGAGGACCTCGTAGACATCATCCAGGTTTCGGCGGGATCGTATCAGTTCGGTTTCTCGATTACTCATCCGTCTCAGTTCAGGGCGCATGGTTGCAATGTCTATCTGGCCGAGGAGATCAAAAAGCACGTGAGCGTTCCCGTTGCCGCACTGGGCGCTCTCTCTGATGCCCAGCAAATGGAAGATATCATTGCGCAAGGTAAGGCTGACATGGTAGTCATGGGCCGCGCCCTGCTTGCTGATCCTGAGATTCCCAACAAAATCATGGCTAATGCTGGCGAAGATATCGTCAAGTGTCTTCGCTGCTATGTATGCATGGCGGAGCGACCCGTTACTCAAACGCGCCGCTGTGCCGTTAACCCGCGCATCGGCCGCGAATTCGAAGGCCTGGTTGTATCTCCTGCGGCTAAAGCCAAGAAAGTCCTCGTCGTTGGCGGAGGCATTGCGGGTATGAAGGCTGCTGAGACTGCGGCTTTACGCGGTCATGCAGTTACCCTGTGTGAAGCCGGGTCTGAGCTTGGCGGCATCCTGCGCACCGAGGCAGCTCTTCCCTTCAAGGAGGACATGTACAATCTCGGTTTGAGCTATGCGCGTCTCATTGAGAAGGCTGGTGTTGAGGTTCTCATGAACACCAAGGTCGATGCCGCCTTCGTCGAGGAGTTCGCGCCCGATGCTCTCATAATCGCCGTCGGATCCGAACCTATGACCCTTCCCGTTCCCATAGCAGAAGATGCTCGCGTTCTCTCCATCGATGAACTCTACCTTGACAAGGCCGAAGTGGGCGAAGAGGTTGTTGTCGTGGGCGGTGGCCTTACGGGTACCGAGTGCGCGCTATTGATGTCTCAGCTTGGCAAGAAGACACACATCGTCGAGATGCGCGAGGGTCTCTCTCTGGATGCCAACATTCGCCAGCGTCCCATTCTCTTGGCGGAAATCGCAGCTACCGATATCGATGTTGTCGTCAATGCTCGTGCGTGTGAGGTTAAGGCTGAGGGCGTTGTCGTCGAGCAGGATGGCGAAAAGCGCCTCGTACCTGGTGATACCGTGATTTGCGCTATTGGCCAGCGCTCTCGCAGTGCCGTGGTCGAGGAGCTCTACGACGGCGCTCCCTTCGTACGCGTAGTGGGCGATGCTCGCCGTCCCGCCAACATCACGACGGCGATCTACGAGGCTTTCCACGCCGCAATGGATATTTAGTTCAGCGTGCGGCATGGGTGGCAAGCTCTAAGATGCCTCCAAAGGAAAGGGGTCCATGGCATATTTGCCGTGGACCCCTTTTAGCGGACTCTGCGGTCGATAGATCGTTAAGGCGCAACAGTTGCATTTTCCTTAGCGCCCCAGAGGTATAGTGCGGTCATGATGATGGCTGATCCAGCGGTCAGCACGATTATGCCCAGTATGAACGTGGGCCACGATATGGTTGCAAGCACGGTGCCCACAGAGGTAAGGATGCTGTAGGCGAAGTTTGAGAAGGACGATGCGGCACCGACGCGGTCCTCTGGCTGGTCGAGCAGCACCACGAAGGCCATAGGTCTCACGACGCCTTCGGCGATGGCGTAGGGAATGAAGGTGATGAGAAACAGCAGGGGAGAGACGTGTCCGCCAAAGCCCATGCTCACTGCCGAGATGAAGGCTAGGGTAATGCAAAGCTTAAGGATTGCATTCACGCCCATGTGCTTTGAGAGAGCAATGTAAATGTAGGGGGCGATGATGGTGACGATGCACGCTGCTGCGTATATCACGCTGTATTCAAGGTATCCAACGGCAAAATAATTCATGAGCACATAGCTCACCACGGCAATGAACGCAAAATAAGGAATGCCCGCTACGCCCATAAGTATCGCGAGGCTCATAAACTTCTTATCCTTAACGAGCGCGCGAGTGCCTTGCATGGTGTCCGATAGGGCTGCTCGCGCATTACCCGCGACCCTAATCGAGGAGTGGGATTCCGATATGGGCAGCGTGAGCGCTATGGAGACGAGACCACATACTGTCAGGAAGGCGAAGATGACGCGCCATCCGCCAAGGGAGAGCATCAGGGTTCCCAGGAAGGGAGCGAAGGCGGGGCCGACGATAATAAGCGATTGCAGGCAGGTCATGGCAAGCTGCAAATCGTCGCCTTCGTAGGAGTCTTTGATTATGGCCGTCTCTACGGTGGCTATAAATCCATACCCCAGGGCTTCTCCGACGCGAAAGACAACCAATGCCTCAACGCTTTGTGCGACCATGCAGCCTGCGGAGGACAGGGTAAAAGCGATGCAGCCAGCGAGCAAGACTGGCTTTCTGCCGTAAAGGTCGCTTAAGGGGCCGGCGATCACCATGCTTGCAGCGCACATGACAAAAAAGCCGAACAGGGTGAGGTTAAGGTAGGCGGCACTCACGTCAAAGCTTTTTTGCATGCTGGGAAGAGCGGGGACGTACATGTCGATTGCAAGGATTGCCAGAATGTTTATGACGATGAGGCATACAAACAGACTCCTCGAACCGAGGTATTTCTGGGGTTTAGCCAATTGCATGCGCTTACCTTCTCAAATGTGTGAAATAACGAATTTGAAACTTCTATCGTTGGGGACAATAGCATAATAGGGGATTATGTTTTGAGTGGTTTCGATAGGCTACGAGTATTGAACGGAGTTGGGACATGTCTCAGGAAGATAACAGGCTCGGTCAGAAAATTACTACTTTGCGCACGGCGCACCATCTAAGCGCGCAGGATCTTGCTGATCGTTGCAGCTGCGATCTTTCCGTGATCGAGGACCTCGAGTCCGGCAAGGCACCCGCCTCCCTTGCTCCGCTCATTAAGATCACGCGTGCCCTCGGCGTTCGCCTGGGCACGCTCATGGATGACGATGAGGATTTTGGCCCTGCCTATATCAACCAGGAGCAGATGGTCGAAGTCGAGCGAGTCAAGTCTTTGCAGACCGCGAACGACGGCCATGATCTGAGCTACTTCAGCTTGGCGGCCGGCCGTCCCTCCCGTCACATGGATCCCTTTATCATCACGGTTGACCCGAAGGGCGAAACCGATCATGAGCTCGTCGGACATGAGGGTGAAGAGTGGCTCTTCGGCATGGAGGGCGAAATCGAGATTGAGTACGGCAAGGAAATCTACGTCCTTGGTCCTGGCGAGAGCATCTACTACGACTCCATCGTCCCGCATCAGGTGCGCGCCCACAAGGGTCAGACCGCAAAGTTCCTCGCCTGCGTCTACACCCCCCTGTAGTAACAGATCGGTGTATGAGCAGCCGAATATTGTACGAAGATATCGCGTATCGTTCAGCCTGCGAGAAAGATATTGAACAATGACAGAAGAAGTTAAGCGCGAGCCCGTTCCGGGCGATATTGATTATCCGCTGCATTCCGAAAAGACCATCGGACGCTACTTCCGCGATCAGGTGGCAATTGATCCTGACCATGAGTTTGTCATCTACCCCGACCGTGATCTGCGCTGGTCCTACAAGGACTTTGATGAGAGAACCGATAATTTGGCCAAGGGTTTGCTTGCCATCGGAATGAAGCCGGGCGATCACCTTGGCGTCTGGGCTCGCAACATCCCGGACTGGCTCACCTTCATGTATGCCACGGCGAAGGTGGGCATCGTCATGGTTACGGTCAACCCCGTGTACAAGGGACATGAGGTTTCCTACGTCCTCAAGCAGTCCGATATGAAGGCGCTTTGCATCATCGATGCCTATCGAGACGTGGACTACATCCAGATCATCCGCGAGCTCGTACCCGAGTCTCTCGAGCAGCCCCGTGGCTACCTCGAAAGCGAAGAGTACCCGATGCTCAAGAACCTCATCTATATGGGTCCGGAAAAGCACCGCGGCTTCTACAGCGTGCCCGAACTCATGCTGCTCGGTTCCTATCGTCCTGATTCCGACCTGGAGTGGGCGGAGGCCCAGTTCGATAACAACGATGTTGTCATGATGCAGTACACGAGCGGCACCACGGGCTACCCCAAGGGCGTCATGCTCACCCACCGCAACATCATGAACAACGGCTTCTACATTGGCGAAGGCCAGCGCTTGGGTGCCGAGAACCGCGTCACGCTCCCCGTTCCCTTCTTCCACTGCTTTGGCTGCGTTCTGGGCGTCATGGCGTGCCTTACTCATCGCAGCACCATGATTATCATCGAGGACTTCAACGCGAGCCTTGTGCTGCAGGCGGTCCACAAGGAACGTGCGACCGCTCTGTATGGTGTTCCTACCATGTATATCGCAGAGCTCAATCACCCCGACTTCGAGAAATACGATCTATCCTGCCTGCGTACTGGCATCATGGCTGGCGCGTCCTGCCCGCCTGACCTCATGCGCGAGGTCATGGAGAAGATGAACATGCGTGAGATCACCATCTGCTACGGTCTTACCGAGACGAGCCCCGTGTTCACGCAGACCTCCGCCGACGACGACATCGCCCACAAGTGCGAAACAGTGGGCAAAAAGCACCCGCCCGTGGACGTTCGCGTCATCGACCCCGACGATGGCCACATCTGCGGCCCGG
>JAFXIM010000130.1 GCA_017533165.1 Eggerthellaceae bacterium | reverse complement strand
TCGAGGTCAACGCGACAGGCGATGCGCACACCTTCCCTCTCAAGATCAAACAGGCGCGAAATCTTCTCGGAGCTGGTCAGGCGATGGTTCAGGCACACCAAGGTAAAGGAGCCATAGGCCGCCGCCAAGGCCAGCAGCACGTATTCAGCACAGTTGGGAAGATCAACCGATACGTAATCACCTCGATGCACGCCCTTTCCCCGCAGACGAATGGCCATGGCCGCCGCAATGAGGCGTGCTTGGCGATACGTCAGCGACGCCTCCTTGCCAGAGGCGTCAACGTAGGTGAGAAACACCTTGTTGGGAAATGTTCGGGCCGTGCTTTCGAAGGTGTCGATCATCGGCAGTTTCCTAGGGGAACTTCGGGAACTGCTGGAAATCGGGCTGACGCTTCTCCTTGAAGGCGTCGCGGCCTTCCTTCGCCTCGTCAGTAGTGTAGAAGAGCATGGTTGCATCTCCGCCGAGCTGCTGCAGGCCGGCAAGACCGTCGGTTGCAGCGTTGAGCGATGCCTTGATGAAGCGGATAGCGGTGGGGCTCATCTGCATAATCTCCTTGGCCCACGCCACGCATTCGGCCTCGAGTTCGTCAAAGGGGACCACCTTGTTGATAAGGCCCATGTCGAGAGCTTCCTGCGCGCTATACTGACGACAGAGGAACCAGATCTCGCGAGCCTTCTTCTGGCCGACCATGGCTGCCAGAAGACCTGAGCCGTAACCGGCGTCGAAGCTGCCGACCTTCGGGCCCGTCTGGCCGAACTTGGCAGTTTCAGCGGCAATGGTGAGGTCGCATACCATGGTGAGGATGTTGCCACCGCCGATCGCATAACCGTTCACCATGGCGATGACCGGCTTGGGAACCACGCGGATGAGGCGCTGCAGGTCGAGCACGTTGAGACGAGCGATGGTGTCCTCGCCCACATAGCCGCCGTTGCCACGAACCTTTTGGTCGCCGCCGGAGCAGAAGGCCTCGTCCTCGTGCGCGCCACCGTGATTGGCGCCGGTAAGCAAGATGACGCCGATGGACGCATCGTCACGTGCGATGGTGAAGGCGTCGAACATCTCGGCGTTGGTCAGCGGAGTGAAGGCGTTGCGGCGATGCGGGCGGTTGATGGTGATCTTGGCGATACCCTCATAGGTTTCGTAGATGATCTCCTTGTACTCCTTGCCGCGCTGCCATTGAATGTCAGTCATGTGCTTGGTCTTTCTTCCCGCAGGCTCCTATGCCGCCGAAAGCCCCATCAACGCACCAAAAGAGCACGTCCGAAGACGTCCTCTTAAAAGCCTTTGAAGCCGGCGAATTATGAACCTGATTTGATTATGCTGCGAATAGCTATATATTAACTTCCCCACAAGATTTTGGGTACCCCTTACGGCAAGAGCACAAGAAAATGTGCTTAGCCGAAGGCCATATTCGACCAGAAGCCTCTACAGCGCCGCCACGAAGCTTCCTATCAGGTTTGCAAACACTACCGGCTGTTCAAGGTGCACGTTGTGTCCCGCCCCAAGAACTTCATACGAGAATTCGCTCAATTTGCGGTAATTTTTTTCGGTTTTGCACGATTTTTCAACGCTACTGTGACCCGCTACCGTGCGCGCGATGGCCGCATACTTCGCATCGAGCGCCCCCGCCACGTACATTACGGGCACCCCGGCCTCCTGCGCGCAGGCAAGTGCCGCCAAGGACTCAGACTGCAAAGACTGCCTGTGCTGGCCCGTGCCCTCAAAGCTGCGCGCCAAAGACTCCGCGCGGTTAGCCAAACGCCCGGCCCACACCGACGCGCGCTTTGCCTCCGGAAGATCACGCTGCGACTCAAACAAAGGCAGGTTCTCCCAGTACTCCATGAAGGCTTCGACGCCCTCTTCGCGCACTTGATCAGCCCATGAGCAATTGCGTTTGCGCAAGACCTCACGCGCCGCCTCGTCAACAGGGCCAAGCCCTGCGCTTTCCAAAACGAGTCCCGCAATGGCAAGCTGAGCTGAGTTCGACCTCGCCGACTTTCTGCCAGCAAAACCCGACACAAGCGAGCGCCAAGCACGGCGAGCAGGTACCTCGTACTGCGCGCTCGCGCCAAAACGGACCAGAGCCTCAAGCGCAATGCGCCCGCCCATCGAGTAACCCACAACAACGGGCAGTGCGCCTTCGCGTCGTGCCACCCAATCCACAAAAGCCTTAACGCACGCACAGACCGCATCCATGTCGTAGGGCACCGCCGAATCGGGATGATCGCTCAGTCCATGGCCTACGAAATCAAGCGCATACACCGCGCCTATGCAATCGGCATCAAAAGCGAGCAACGCGGCAGCAGAACCTGCGTCCTCAAGATCGGATTCGGGTGAAAGAGATTCCGCGGTGGCGCACATGACACCAGAATCGACATCGAGCGAAGAGTCCTCGCCTTCGCAGCGAGAAAGGAGAAGGTGAGCGATTTCGTTCCAGGACGCGGCGCTCTGCGCAAAACCGTGAAGCAGAACAAGGGGAACGCGGGATAATTCGGCACTCGAGAGATCGTGAGAAAAGGCGCCCGCCGAAGAACCTCCGGCACCTCCCAAGTCAGCTGCGAAGCCGAAATCTACTTCGTCGTCGCGCTCGTAGCGACCGAAGCCATACACAACACCTTGATGGGCAAATGAGCCCTCATGGAACCTGATGCGTGCAGCTGACTTCATGTCGCCATCTTTCATCGAGCCGGCCAGGTCTCTATCGAATTCCCTGATCAGGCACCTGATACGGCGCATAACGATCGCGCACGCCGCGCAGGGGGACACCCACCTCGATCAGACTGATTCCGGGCTTGCCCAAGAACCCCTCATAAGCTGCGGCAAATTCTTCCACAGAAGATGCGCTTGCGTACGGCACGCCGAAAGCCGCCGCTGCGTGCTCGAAACGCACCTGCTGCGGCACCAGGAACAGACGCTCGAAATAGGGATCATCCGAGGCTTGCGGAAGCATGTCGAAGATGGCTCCGCCTTGGTTGTTCAAAAGCACGATGACAATTGACCGGGCAGGCTCGCCCGCCGCAAGACCGTGATGCGCGAGCAGCTCGTGCTGCAAGGCAAGCGCGTTCAGATCGTGAAGCATGGTAAAGTCACCCGTCACGAACGTGGTCTGACCATAGCGCTGCGCAACGCCAAGCGCCGTGGACACCGTGCCGTCAATACCGTTTTGACCACGGTTGCAGAGCACCGCTAAGGGCTTGTCCTCCTTGACAAGGAAGGTGTCGATGGCGCGAATGGCCATGGAGTTGGCCGAGAACAGGCAAGACCGCTCGGGGATGAGCTCGAGGATCTTGCGAACGATGGCGCCCTCGAAGACGGGTTCGGAAGAAGCGGAGAAGGTAAGCGTGTTGGCGGACGTTGACCCGCCGACCATGCCCGGCGCCTCTGTCACAGACAGAATGCGCTCACGTTCCCCTTCATTCAAGCAAACCCACTGATCGAAGAAGCGCTCCTGCACGTAATCGACGCTGTCGAGCCAATTATGCAGCACGAAATCCAGAGGTGTGCACGCCACGAACACGTCAGTCTCGCTGTTGAAGTCACGCGTTTGCGCCACGTCGACCACGATGTTAATGGCGGCTTGCTTGGCCAACTCGAGAGAAGCCACCTTAGACACCGGATAACGCCCGAAGCGAATGACCACGTCAGGCATGGGCGCATCATCAGCGCGCAGGATGTTGTCGTAGTTGTCGATCACGCAATCGTCGGTTAGGCTGCGCAAGCCCGACAGAGGATCAGCCAGCAGCGGGTACTTGCGCGAACGTGCCCAATCCGCCACGCTGCGAGCCTCCGCAAGCGTTTCGCAGGTACCTTCGCCAGCCAAAACCAGCACTCGCTGACTGGAAAGCATCATCTCAAGGGGAAGGTAAGCGTCGGGGCCGAACACGGTGTATCCCGCAATCACGGGAGCGCCGTGTGGGAGCGCCGATTTGGCACCGAGTTCAAAAGCGCCCTCCACGCTGAAATCGGGTTTCAGGGGCTCGTCAAAGGGGAAGTTCAGATGCACGGGACCCGCCATGTAGGCGCAACCGCGCGAGGCGATGGCGAAGTTTGCCTCAGCCACAGCGTCAGCTCCGAAGCGAACCTCATCACCTGCACCGGTGATGTCGTTTTCGCGCAGACCGGTTGCCCCGGGCCCCATGGCGGCCAGCACCGCCTCGCGAGCCGCCTGACGCGCAAAGCTCAAATCAACGCTGCGGGCGGAAGGCTCGGGCATCTGGCGGAAGGAGCGCACGTAGCTGCCGAAGATCTTCACCTGATCGCAAGTCTGCGGGGCACCAAGACCCTGCAGGCGCATGGGCCTATCCCCCGACAACACGATCAGCGGCACGCGCGAGGTATCTGCCTCCACCACAGCCGGCAGATAGTTGGCAACGGCCGTGCCCGACGTGCACACAAGCGCCACCGGACGCCCTGCCGACTTAGCCATACCCAGCGCGAAGAAGGCCGCGCCGCGCTCGTCGACGTCGAGGTACACGCGCAAGCGGCCGGGATAGCGCTGCGCGAGCTCGAAGGCGCACATGGCAAGCGCGGTCGAACGCGAACCGGGGCTGATGACCACCTCGCTCACGCCCCAGCGCACAAGCTCGTCGAAAAACGCGCTTACGTAAAGCGCCGTGGTCTGCTGGTGGGTGAGCACATCCTGGGACATGAGCAGACTCCCTAGCTGCCGAAGGCGGAAAGAACGGTTTTGAGCTTCAGATCGATCTCGTCGAACTCGGCGTCGGCATCTGATCCGGCCACGATGCCGCAACCCGCATACACCCAGCCGATCTCGCCGTCGAAGACGCCCGTACGCAAGGCAACCGCAAACTCGCCGTCGCCCTTGCCGTCAACAAAACCAGCCGTGCCCACGTAGAAACCGCGGTTGTATGACTCGATGCGACGAATGAGCATCTTGGCCTCTCCCACCGGCGTTCCCGAGGTGGCGGGCGTCGGATGCAGATCGTTCGCCAAGTCCCAAATGTCAACGCCCTCGAGCACCTTCGCGCGGGCCGGAGTGTGCAGATGCTGCACATGCGCGAGCGACATGATGCCGGGTGTGGCGGGCACATCGACATCGTAGCAAGTGCGCGCAAACACATCGCGGATGAACCGCACCACGTGATCGTGCTCGACTCGGTTCTTGGCATCGTTCATGAGCGCTTCTGCGAAAGCGGCGCGCTCACCTTCGCCGTTTCCTGCAGGACAGGTACCGGCAAGACACATGCTCTCAACCTGCTGGCCACGCTTGCGAACCAACAACTCGGGCGTGCAACCGCAGAAGAAAACGTCGGCGTAGCGATAGAGAATCACCGTACCGCGAGAGTCGCCGTCGATCAGGTTGACTAAAAGGTCCTTGGAGGAGAAGGGATGCGCTGCGACCAGCTTTTTGCGACGCGACAGCACCACCTTGCTCACGCGGCCCTCCTCGATAGCGGCCAGCGCGGCGTCCATGGCGGCATGCCATTCCTCGCGAGAATCTTGCTCGAGCGCGTACGGGATGAGCTCGCGCTTGCGCTCGGGCGCCGTTTGGCTCGCCCGCATAAACCGCTCGACACGGCCGGGGTAAACCGGTCCGAGCGAGTTGACCTGCAGCATGGTACCGCGCTCGTTTTCGATGAGGACGATTTCGGGAAGCATGAATTTCAGGCGCGGAAATGCGCTGAAAAGCTCATCGGCGGGAGCAGGGTTTTCGGCATCGAAGCGGTTGAAGGAGAAGTACACGGGTGGCTGGTCGAGCTCCGCGCATTCGTAGTCGACGCCTTCGAGCGTAGAAAGCGCGATGCAGCGGCCAAGACCCATGTAACGCACGGGATTGGCTTTGTCGTAATACACGAACTGGTCGGTAAAGCCCTTTTGCAGGGAGCAAAACGCATCGACGATGTCGGCATCGATGAGTTTGGTGAGCGAATAAACCTTAGTCATACGATCACTTTCCGAGTGAATGTGCGAATGGAAGGATTGTAGCACTCGCTGCTGCGCGCGCGGCTATACTAGGAGGCGTTGGAATCACACGAGCGCCAGGAGGGCACCGCTATGAAGATAATCGACGAGTTCAAAGAGTTCATTAACCGCGGCAACGTCATGGACATGGCAGTCGGCGTTATTGTCGGTGCTGCGTTCACGGGCATCGTGACCTCGCTCACCAACGACCTTATCAACCCCGCCATCAAGCTGCTTACCGGTGATGCAAGCGCCGGCGTCGCGGGCCTCACCATCCCCGTTCCCGGTAGCGAGCAGCCCATCGACTTCGGCGCCTTCCTGAGTGCCGTAATCAACTTCCTCATCGTGGCCTTCTGCGTGTTCCTTATTGTGAAGGCCTTCAACAGGATGAAGGAGCTCGGCAAGAAGAAGGCCGCCGAGGAAGAAGCCGCCGAGGCTGCCGCCCCCACCTGCCCCTTCTGCCTTGAGGAGATCAAGGAGGGAGCAACTCGCTGCCCGCATTGCGCAGGCGAGCTGCCCGAACCCGCGAAGGCTGAGTAGCCGGGACGATCGGGCCAAGCCCACGGGGCAAGCAACCGAGACGATCGGGGCCGCATCGTTGAAGGCCGATGGCCGGGAGCGCAAACCGCATAGAAAGCGGGCGCTGGGCCCCTGTCAAGCGAGCGCTGGGCCCCTGTCGATGCGGCTCCCTCGGCAAAAGCCAGCCACCCAACGAACTTACAGCAACACGGACATTTAGCCAGGTCGAGACACTCGCCTGCAATCTAGGGGCGCAGTTAAGCCTCTGGACAAAACAGACGTCCATGTCGACACCATTTCATACAGATTGGCTGCTTTTGGCCAAAACACCTACCGATGTCGACAAAAGAAAACCCTTTGGTATTCATGGGGCTGATTTTTCCGCCAAAACATCGACATAGGTGCTGATTTTGGCCAGATCTAAGGCTCTTTCGCATGAAAAGTGTCGACATGGATGCGCTTCTTGGCCAGATTTCGCCCAAAAGGCCGAAAAAGTGTCGACATGGATGCTGGTTTTGGCCAAGAAGGGCAAAACCAGCACTGGGCAGAATTGCAACCCACGCATTCAAAAGGGGCCGCCACTTGAGAAAGTGACGACCCCTTCGCTTTTTGGTCTCGTAAGCCATTTGGCTCGCTTTCGCCGATGGCTTACGCAGCAGGCTTCCGCGAACGGCTGCCCGGCAAGCCGCTCGGCCGAAAACGCAGCCACGCCTCCCGAGTTACGCTGGCTACTCAACGGGCTTTCCCTCACCCTCCGCGCACTCTGCGACAGGAGCAGCGGCATCCTCGGCGCCCTTGGCGCCTTCGCCATCCCCATCAGGCAGAACGGCGTTTAGGATGATGCCAACCAGCGAGCCAATGGCCAGGCCCGACAGCGAAATGACCACGCCGCCAACGGGAATCACGATGGCGCCTACAGCGCTGTAGGCAACGCCGATGGACAGGCACAGGATAAGGGCTGCAATAAGGACGTTGCGGGTCTTAGTGAAGTCAACATGGTTCTCCACCAGGTTGCGAACGCCCACAGCGGAGATCATGCCGTACAGGATGAGCGAAACACCGCCGATCACACTGGCCGGCATAGCGCCGATGACCGCCGCGAACTTCGGGCAGAAGGAGAAGATGATGGCGAACACGGCCGCGATGCGGATAACTCGCGGGTCGAACACCTTCGTGAGCGCCAGAACGCCGGTGTTTTCGCCATAGGTGGTGTTGGCCGGAGCGCCGAACAGCGATGCCAAAATGGTGGCAAGACCGTCGCCGAGCAAAGTGCGGTGCAGGCCAGGGTTAGCAATGAAGTTACGGTTGGTGGTAGAACTGATGGCCGACATGTCGCCGATGTGCTCGAGCATGGTGGCAAGAGCCAAGGGCATGATGGTGATGATAGCCGTAATGGCCAGTCCGGAGTCGAAGCTACCCGCGAACAGGCTGAACACCGTTTCGTCCCATGCGATGGGCAAGCCGATCCAAGCGGCCTCGGCAACGGGGGTGAAGTCGACTTCGCCCAGCACGATGGCCAGGGCATAGGAGACCAAGATGCCCATGAGAATGGGGATGATCTTAATCATACCGCGGCCAAAGACGTTGCAAAGGACCACGGTCGCGATGGCCACAACGGCCACAAGCCAATTGGTCTGGCAGTTGGAGATAGCGGAGCTTGCCAGAATCAGGCCGATGCAGATAACGATGGGGCCGGTGACCACGGGCGGGAAAAAGCGCATAACCTTCTCTGCGCCGAACACCCTGAAGAGCGCCGAAAGCACCAGGTACAGAAGGCCGGCGCAGGCAACGCCCAGGCATGCATAGGGCAAAAGCTCGGCCTCACCGTTAGGCGCGATGGCCTGATAACCCGCAATGAACGCGAACGAAGAGCCAAGGAAAGCAGGCACCTTCCCCTTCGAAAGGAAGTGGAACAGAAGCGTTCCGATACCCGCAAGAAGCAGGGTCACCTGGACGGACAAGCCCGTGAGAACGGGAACCAGGATGGTCGCGCCAAACATGGCGAACATGTGCTGCAGACCAAACACCAACATCTTGGGTTTGCCAAGCGTTCTCGCATCGTAAATCGCGTCGGGAGCGTCTTCCGATCCCATCTTAGGAATGTCTTGCTCAGTCAACAAAATCCCCTCCTCAAGGGCGCATAATCCACCGGAACTGCCTGCTTGATTATAATGGACGAAACGATCGATAATATAGCCAAAGATCCTTAAGCAGAAAGGCTACGTCCATGGGTGCAGTTCACGTTCTCGACCATCCGCTGATTTCCGACAAACTGACGCGCATGCGTCGAACTGACACCTCGTCGCAGGACTTCCGCCTGCTTCTGAAGGAGATCTCCCTTCTCATGGGCTACGAGGTCACGCGCGATTTTGAGACAAAGATGACCGTTGTCGAAACCCCCATCTGCGAAGGATCCTTCCCCGAGCTCAACGACCGCTTCATCACCATCGTCCCCATCCTGCGCGCAGGCGTCGGCATGGTGGACGGCCTGCTCGAGCTCATGCCCTATGCACGCGTCGGCCATATCGGCCTGTATCGCGACGAAGAGACGCACCAGCCGGTCGAGTATTACTGCAAGATGCCCCAAAGTGTCGACCAGTCGACGGTCATCGTAGTGGATCCGATGCTTGCCACTGGCGGAAGCGCGGTCGACGCCATCACCAAGATGAAAGAGCGCGGCTGCACGAACATTCGCCTCATGAACCTGGTAGCAGCTCCCGAAGGCGTAAAGGCCGTGCAGGAGGCTCATCCCGACGTTGACATCTACGTCGCCGCCGTGGACGACTGCCTCAACGAAAATGCTTACATCGTGCCCGGCCTCGGCGATGCGGGCGACCGCATCTTTGGCACGAAGTAGCTCGCTTCCGCTCTCATTAGCGCACAAAAACCACGTTGAACCCTACGGGCCTGGATCTTTCCAGGCCCGCCCTTCGTTCGCGCCTTCGCTCGTGCGCAAAGCCCATGTCGGCCCCTACTGCAACGTACATGCGGTCTCAGTGGTTGCGCAACAACACTGTTGAGTCCTACGAGGCCATGAACGATCCTTCCGCACGCTTGCAGAAACGCCGTCGACCTCAGACTGCGCAGCCAGCAGAACTACTACACCTTGTACATAAACTGGAAGACGTCCTCGCGCTGCATGGTCACCTGAACGCCCAGGTCCTCGCCCACCGCAGTCAGGCGATCCTGCACGGTGTTGAAGTCGTTCGCAATGGGATCGAGCGTGACCAGCATAGTCATCGAGAAGATCTCGCCTTCGCCAAGAATGGTCTGGCTGATGTCGTCAATGTTAGCCTTGCACTCGGTGAGCGCAGTGGCAACGGCGGCAACGATGCCGGTACGGTCTTTGCCAAGAACGGAAACGACGCACTTCATGTTTGATCTCCTCAGTCGGGTTACATCGCAATGGTTCAACCGATCGGTCGGGTGGGTCGGCTAGGCAAGCTTGGCCGAGTCACTCAGGCGGGTGGGCGCCCGATCGGACGAGCGGGACAGCTACTGTTTCGCAGCCGATATTAGCGCAAGAGCCTCAGCGCGCGTTGCGTCATGATGCTCAAAGGCGCCGCGCACCGCACTGGTGGTGGTCTTCGATCCAGGCTTCTTCACGCCGCGCATGGTCATGCACATGTGCTCGGCCTCCATGACCACCAGCACGCCCTGCGGCTTGAGTTCAGCCATGAGCGTCTCGGCCACCTGCGTGGTCAGGCGCTCCTGCACCTGCGGGCGGCGCGCAAAGGCGTCAACCAGGCGCGCAAGCTTGGACAGGCCGCACACGCGTCCATCTTCCGAAGGAATGTAGGCCACATGTGCAAGCCCGAAAAACGGCACCAGATGGTGCTCGCACATCGAATAGAACGGGATGTCGCTCACGATGACCATTTCGCGATGACCCTCGTCAAAGGTGGTCTCAAAATGCTTCGCCGGGTCCTCGGTCATGCCGGCAAACACTTCCTCGTACATACGAGCCACGCGCGCCGGCGTCTTCAGCAGCCCCTCGCGATCGGGGTCCTCGCCAATGCCCTCGAGAATCAGGCGCACGCCCTCTTCGATTTTCTTGGTATCCATGAATCACCAGTCCTTCGGAAACAGTGCTCCACATTATTGCATAGTGCGGAAGGTGAGCGTCCCGCTTCCGCGCGAGCGTATGCGCACCGTCGAGGGACGCAAAACGCTGGCGAAGGCAAGCGCGCCAAAAGCCGAGCAGATCGAAGGCAAAGGCAAGCGCACCGCCACAGCCCGCAACGCTCGAACGGCTAGCTAGCGCAACTCCAGGCCAACCGGGCAGTGGTCGCTGCCAAACACCTCGCTGTAAATGCTCGCCGACTCGATGCGATCGCGCAGCGCCTCGCTCACCAGGAAGTAGTCGATACGCCACCCCGTGTTGCGCGCGCGGGCGTTGCCGCGGTAGCTCCACCAGGAATACGCACCTTCCAAGTCGGGATGCAAGCTGCGGAAGGTGTCCACGAACCCAGCTTCCAAAAGCTGTCCGAACTTACCGCGCTCCTCGTCCGAAAAGCCGGCGTTTCCCCTGTTGGGACCCGGGTTTTTCAGGTCGATCTCGTTATGCGCCACGTTGAGGTCGCCACACAAAACCACCGGCTTGGGATCAGCCGTCTCGCCCGGCTGCGTCATCGGCAACTCATCCCAGGGCAGGCGCTCTTCACCCACACCTGCAGCAGCACCTGCACGCTCCACGGGAACACCCGCGGGCAGCACGCCCTCTTCGAGCCCCTTGCAGAAATCGCGGAAGGCATCCTCCCATTCCATGCGGTGGTCGATGCGCTTCAGGCCATCCTGGGCGTTGGGCGTGTACACGCCCACGAACCAGAAGTCGTCGAACTCCAAGGCCACGATACGACCCTCAGTATCAAGGTGCTCAACGCCCACGCCATGAAGCACGCACTTCGGCTCCACCTTCGTAAACACCGCCGTACCTGAGTAGCCCTTCTTCTGCGCATAACTCCAATACTGACGGTATCCCGGCAGGTCGAGCTCAACCTGACCCTCCTGCAACTTGGTTTCCTGCAGGGCGAAGACGTCGGCGTCAAAATTGGCGAATATGTCGAGGAAGTCCTTCTTCAGAACGGCGCGCAGGCCGTTGACGTTCCAAGAGATCATGCGCATGGGTTTTCCTCCAAAGGGCTGTTCGGGGGTTGGTAGGCCGGAGCAGGTCGAGGACTGATAGGTCGGTCAGGCAGATCAAGCAGACAGAATGACGAGCGATCCTGATCGAGCGACGATCTATCGCCCGATCAGACGCCGTCCTTACTTATGATACGGCTCGCCGCGCGATATCTTCACAGCGCGATACAGCTGTTCGAGCAACACCACGCGAGCAAGGTTGTGCGGTAAGGTGATTGGCCCGAAGGAAAAGGTCTCGTTCGCGCGGGCATACACCGCTTCGTCCACGCCATCGGAGCCGCCAATGACAAAAGCGATGTCGCTTTTTCCCGACAGACACAGCTGATCGACATGGCGGGAAAATTGCTCGCTCGAGCGCTGCTTGCCCTCGATGGCCATCAAGATCACATGCGAGCTTGCGGGCAGCGCGGCCAATATGGCAGCGCCCTCCTTCGCGCGCGCAGCCTCGATGCCACCGGCGCGCGCAGGGTCAACGTCGGCGATTTCCTTCACGCTTACCTTCGCGTAGCCGGAAAGCCGCTTGAGGTACTCGGCGCATGCGTCAGCCCAGAAGCGCTCCTTGAGCTTTCCGACCGCAACAATGGTTACCTTCACGTCACTTCCAATCCGCGCCTATCAGCACGAGGAAATCACCCTCGTACAAATAGCTGCCGTCGTTTTTCACGGCGGTGCCCACGCCCAAGGCGTCAACGATCTCCTCGGCCGCCTCCTTCTGTTTGGAGTCAGCGTAGACCACCACGGTGTTTTGGTAGTTGAAGTTGTTCGCATTGCTGGCTGTGGCGGTGTAGCCAAGTGGCGTCACGCGGCTTACGGCCTCATCTCCCACGCCAGCCTTGCCGTTGCCGTTCTTCACCGTAACCGTGCCCGAACGTTGAACGGGCTCATCCGAAGATGCGTCATCCTTGCTCCCGCCGCCGGAATTGGCCATCACGGTGCCCGTCTGCTCATGCACCACGTCCTCCTCATACGGCGGAAGACCCTGGTCCACGCGATCCATCATCTCGTCCCATTGCTTCTGGTTGAGCTGCTCCCACCAAACGCCGTTGATGTAGACCGAAGTAGTGGGCTCCATAGCCGTGTAGAAGTCGGAGTCCATGTCCATGCCGGTCATCTTCATGGCCAAGCCTATGATCTCGGCGACGCTCATATCGGTTACCACGTACTGCGAAAGCGACTCAACCGTACGTGCCAGCGTAATGGGATCGGCGGAAAGCACCTCTTCCAAAATGGCTCCGATCACCAGGCGCTGGTTGGCGGCGCGGAACATGTCTCCCCCGCCATATTCGTCATAGGAATGGCGGCTGCGGCACAGCGAAAGCGCCTGCTCGCCGTTGAGCTTCTGCACGCCCGCGGGCACGTAGGCCTCGACGTTGGGGTCGTCGATCTCGATCGGCACGTCGACCGTAATGCCGCCGAGTTCGTCAACCATGGCCTTGAAGGCGTCGAAGTTGATCTCGGCGTAATGCGAAATGGAGACGCCAGCCAAGTCCTCCACCACCTGCACGGCATAGGCCGGACCGCCGAAGGCATGTGCGGCGTTGAGCTTCTGCGTACCGTATTTGCCCATGTCAACCATGGTGTCACGCGCGAGCGAGATGAGCGTGACCTGCTTTTCGTCCGGATCGATGCGCGCGAGGATCATGCTATCGGAACGCGTTCCCGCATTGTCGTTTTGCTCTTCGGCACCGCGTTCGAAGGAGCCATCCACGCCCATGAGGAGCATGTAGAAGGGCTCGCCTCCAACGGTGGGGTCGAGCACGGACAGCAGCTCGCGGTCGATGCCCTGCTGCATGTTGCTTTGAATCTTGTACACGAAGGCGCAGGCCGCAGCGCCTAGGCCAAGAATCAGCACCAAAGCTGCTATGAGCGCGACCTTGATGATGCGACGGCGCTTTGACCTGCTGCGCGATTCGGCCGCGTAGGTGTCCTTAGCGTATTTTCGCGAATAGGGATTGTCGGAAGCATTGGCGCGATGGCGACTGTACTTGGCCAGCTCGGCGTCCATGCCGGCATTGGCACCCATGCCGGCGTTGGCTCCAGCGCCAGCCTGAGAACCCCCTGAACCCGGCGTGACGCCCGCAACGCCCCGGCCCGCGCCACGGGAGGCGCTAGCTCGGGCAGCAGCACGGGCCGCACGCTGCTCGCGATCTTCGGACGCGCTGAGACGCGATCCGTACGCCTCGCGGGAGTAAGGATTCGCCATGTTCGACCCATCGGCCCGGCGAGCATCGCGAACGCTATCTCGCCTGCGCCTGGGTTTGTTCGTCTCAGCCATGAAGGACTCCTGTTCCACCCTACGCGCGCTGCGTGCTCATGAACGCACAAGCCGCCAATTCGACGGCATCATCGAGCGGGTCAAGCTGCGGCGCGGCCGAATTGGTTCGCTCGGCGCGACGGGTAAGGACAATTTCGAGCAAGGCGTCTGCCGCCTGGGGGCTGAAGGCTAAAAGCGGGCCCTGGCACTGCGTTGCCAGCTTGCCGGCGAAAGACCCCGCGCCTTCATCGGCGGGCGGCGTCTGCCCCGCAGCCGCGGCGCATCCCGCACGGCATAGCCCTCGCGCACATCGAGCACCACACCACCCGCGTTCTCGAACGCAGCCAGCTCATCGGCCAAAACCTCCAAACCGGCCTGTGCAAGCTTCAGCTCGCGGTCAAGCCCCGCACCAATAAACACCAGGTCAACCTGGGAATAATCAACAGCTGCCACATCGCGAGCCTCGTCATAGCCCAGCTTGCGTACCTCTACGGGAATACCGCGCCATGCAAGTCGCTGCTCGAGCGCACGCACGTTGCCACCGCATCCCTGAGCGTTCAGCAGCTCCGGGAACAGCTGCATCAGGATCACAGGATTGCGAAGGTGAGCGCCCTCGTTCGCATAAGCCGCATCACCTGCGTTCTCTGCGTCGGCGGTCGCAGCCGCGTCGGCGGTTGCAATATCGTTGGCGGCAAGCTCATCAGACCCCGCAGCCTCAAGCTTGCCGAGCTCGGCGCGAATCGGCGGCAAGGCAGTATAGTTGGCGATCGCGTACACATTGGCGTCGGCGAGGGCCCCGTCCGAAGCCATTGCGGAAAACACCTCGCTCATATTCGCCACCATAGCGGCGGAAACGCCCGCGTACTTCAGACGCACCTGCAAGTCGTTCGCGCGCATGCCGCCCGCGAACACGCGCAGCCCGGGGTCGGCCGCGATGGATTCGAAGTCCACATCCCAAATCCAAGACGCGTCACGACCGTCACCCTCCATGTCGTTTACGAAGAATGCGACGGCCTTAGGGCCAGCATCGCGCTTGATGATGCGGATGTTTTGGTTGAAGCCAGTGGGGTTTTTGGCCAAGTTGAGCAACACGGAATGCCCCTGCACGGCAAAGCGCTGCAGGCGGCCGTTCTTGGGATCGAAAGCATCAATGGCGCGCTGCACCACCTCAGGAGAAACGCCGATCATGGCCGCGGCGGCGCATACGGCAAGCAAGTTGTAAACCAGGTACGGAGTGGACTGCTGGCTGCGCACCGTCTGGTGCAGGCCGGCCGCCGTGCTCACCGCGCCCTCGGCACCCGCGCCCTCGGCACCCGCGCCCTCTGCACCCGCACCCTCGGCCGCCGGCGCATCTGCGACATCCTCCGAAGCGCTTACCTTCTCCACTTCAAAAGTCATTTCCATGGCCCCGAGGCGCACATTTCGCGCAAGCCAGTCGATCTTCGGCCGGGCAAATCCGCAGGTCGGACACGCATAGGCTCCCAGCTGGCTGTACTGGCGGTACTCGTACTCAAGCACCGATCCGCATTGCTGGCACATATGCGCCTCGGCTGCGCACCCGTCTTCGGGGTCCATCACGCCATCCACGCCAAAAGCCACGGACCTGTTGGGTGCGGCCTTGGCAATGGCGGCGCACAGGGGATCGTCGGCGTTGTACACAAGCACGGTGCTAGGCGAGCTTGCCAGCGTTGCCACCAGGCTTTCCTGCACGCGGTCAATCTCGCCGAATCGGTCAAGCTGATCGGGGAACAGGTTGAGCAGCACCACGTAGCGCGACTTCAGGTACGGCAACACGCGAGCGATCCACAGCTCGTCGGTTTCGAAAACGCCCCAGTCGGCAGATTTGATCTGCATGAGAGAAGAAGCCACGCCCCAGCTCAGGTTTGCGCCCGTGCGGTTGCAGCACACGCTTTTGCCCGCCGCCTCCAGCACATCAGCCAGCAGGTTGGTCACCGAGGTCTTGCCGTTGGTACCCACCACCAGCACCGAGCCTTCGCACAAGCGCGGAGCCAGACCGCCGATCAGATCGGGGTCAAGCTTGAGCGCATACTTGCCCGGCATGGTGGCACCATCGCGATGCATGATGTTTTGCAGGCCCCAGGTAAGCGCAGCGCCCGTTGCTTTCGCTGCGGCAAATCTCAAACCCATGATGCTCCTGTTCTTCTTTATTAGGGCGGTGAAGGTAAGTCCGCCGATCTATTCCCCCTCGGCAAATTCAAGCCCGCCGCACCTTACTCGAACGGCAAATTCAAGCCCGCCGATTCTCATACATCCGATAAACCGTCACGGCGACGCAGCGGTCTTTACCGGCATTTGCGTCTCATTCATGCCCCCGACGTCCCATAAACTACGC
>JAFXIM010000129.1 GCA_017533165.1 Eggerthellaceae bacterium | reverse complement strand
GGATGTCATCGGCATCGAGCCAGCAAATCTCTGCTGCACGTTCGGGCGTCCACTCTTTGACGCGCTCGCACAGCTCCTCAAAGCCGAAGCTCCACTTCTCCACGAAGTCTTTGTCATACCACTCGTTTTCGATGATCTCATGCATGAAGGCCATGGCGAGCGCACCGTCGGTACCGGGGCGAAGCTGCAGCGTCGAGTCGGCGGTTTTTGCCAGGTCGGTAAAGCGCGGGTCAATGCTGATGAGCTTGCAGCCGCGATCCATGGAGGCGTAGATGGCCTTGGTGACCGAACGCATCATGGCCGGGTTGTAGCCCCAAACGACAATGGATCCTGCGTTGAGCAGGTCGCCCATGCCGGTGTTGAACAGACCAAGGGTGAAGGCGTTCGGAAGGATGTGCGGCATGAGGCACACGTGCGTCGGTGCCATGCTCCAGCCCTCAAGGCCGAGCGAGGAGTTGAGGCGGCAATGCCAATGGTTCGAGGTACGACCCGTTCCCTGACCGGTGATGATGGCCTCGGGACCGTACTCCTCCTTGATGCGCATGCATTCGGAAGCAATGGTGTCCATTGCCTCGTCCCAGGTGATGCGCTCCCATTCACCCGAGCCACGCGGTCCAACGCGTTTCATCGGGTACAGAATACGATTCTCCACATCCTCGTGGATCTCGCGCTGCGACATGCCGGTGGCGCAGATTGCGCCGCGCGACTTAGGATTGTCGACATCGCCTTCGATTTTGAGGATCTTGTCGCCGTCGGTGGTGACGATGACGCCGCATCGCGCGTGGCAAGATACGCACGCGCTGCGCACTTTCTTGATGCTCATGAATGCTCCTCCTCTTGCTTATCTAGCAGATTTGCGCAGGTGAAAGGCCATATAAGCGCACCTGAGCCCATGATGTGATTCTAAAACGCGATGCCGTAACGTCGATAGCATCAGCCAGTTCGCAAGAGTGGCAACTTGAAGTTGTTACCCTAACCGTAGTATGCTGATGGCGAAGGTAAGCGCAATGCACATAGCGGAAGCGAAAGTGACGGGGTGACATGAACATCGATCATCTCAGATATTTCATCGCCGTGAGCGAGGGCGGTTCGATTACCAAGGCGGCCAAGCAGCACTATATATCGCCGCAGGGCATGAACAAGGCTGTGAGCGCCATGGAGGCAGAGTTGGGAACCCGACTATTCGAGCGTACGCATCGCGGGGTGCATCTCACCAAGGAGGGGCAGGCCTTTTTGGAGTTCGCACGTTCGACGCTTGACGCGTACGAGGGACTCGCGGCAGATTTCGCTCGCGACCGCAGGGAGGCCATTCGAGCTGCGAAGCTTACCGTGGGCGCTACCACCTACGCCCTTCACACGGTGTTAGAAGACCCCTTCGGCGACGAAGATGATGATGTGGTGCGCATAGAGGAACTTTCTCCGAGTGTGATCTTGGAGCAAGTGGGCACATCGGATGGATCGAAGCTGTTCATCACGGATCTCTTCGAAGGGAGCTCTTTGGCCGCACGAGCGCTCGAGGCGCATACCTTCACCCCTATATTCGAAACGAGGTTTGGCGTGGTGAGCCACGTGGGCTTTCCTCTTGAGGCCAAGCGGCTTGTTGCTGAAGACCTGCGTGAGGTGAGCCTGGCGTGTTTCCATGATGAATCGATCGACTGGGTCTTGAAGAAGACCTTCGGCAATGAACTTCCCTCGAGCATAGTCTTGCGAACCTCGAATACCGAGCAGCTGACGCGGCGCGTGCTGTCCAAAAGGTGCGCCATGCTGCTCGACTCCTTTGCCTTCCAAAGGATGCTCGACTCGGGTGAGGGGCAGGCGGGAAACTTGAGGTTCACGCCGGTTGTGGACATGCCCAAGGTGACGGTGGGCTTTCTCAGGAGGTCGGATGTGGAACCGAGCGCGTCTGAGTCTATGCTCATGGGAGAAATCGAGCGATCGTTTAAGCAGCGTTATGGTCTTTGCCCAGCGTAGGGGCTTTGTTTGAGCCTTCTGCCACAAGGGGATCCGGATTGGGAGAAGTCGGGGATGGTGGCTTTGCTGGTGGCGGAGTTTGGCTTTCATACTTCCAGAAATCTTTGAGCAACTGCGTGAGCGCTGCCACGATGGGCACGGCGATCACCATGCCAACAATGCCGCCCAGCGAGGCTCCGACTACGACGGCTGCGAGCACCCAGATGGTAGATATGCCCGTGGCGTTGCCCATGGTACGCGGGTAGATGAAGTGATTTTCGATTTGCTGCAGCACGAGGAGGAAGATCAGGAACACGAGGGTTTGGTGCATTGAGTAGGGGAGAATCATGAGTACACCGATGATTCCGCCAACCCAGGCGCCAAAGATGGGCACGAGAGCGGTAATGCCGACGATGGCACCTACGGTGAAGGCATGCGGCAGGCCGAGGACGCTCATGCCGAGGGTGCAAAGGCTACCCAGTATGAGAGCCTCGAGGCACTGTCCGCTGATGAACCTCGAGAAAGAAGCGTTCACCGTGGAGCAGATGGTGGCAGCTCTGCTCTGCCAAAGCGGGGGAAGAACGGTTCTAGAGAGGGTGTTGGCGCCGGCTAAGGCGCGCTCTTTGGCCATGAGCAGGTAGCAGGCAAAGACCAATCCAAGGCCCACATCGACAGCGGTGCTAAACACCGCATCTCCAACTCCCATTGCAGAGTTGACGATGCCGTCAACGCCGCCGAGCTGCTTTGCGGCATCTTCGACCAGGCTGTTCCAGTCGGGGGCTTGGCTGCCGAAGAGGCTCGCGAGCCTGCCCTCGATTTCGAAGGATTGGACAAGCTTGGCGATGGCATTCCAGGCGGTGGTGAGACCTTGGGCTAAGACCGGGGCGGAGTTTTTCAGCTGGAGAGCCGCCATGGTGATGGCCGATCCGAACATTAAGAACACGATGGCAATCGAGCCGATGATGCTCAGCGGTCGACGCACCTTGTCCGCGATGCGTCCTTCCTTGCGAAGGAGGGGGAGGCGCTCAATGCGGACCATGATGAGGTTCAAGAGGTAGGCAATTGCCCCTCCGTATATGACGGGCATGAAGGCCCCTGCAATACGATGGAGCGCGCTCGTGATGCTATCAAAATGGAGGATGGAAAGGATGGCTATGGCTCCAAGCGCTATGG
>JAFXIM010000128.1 GCA_017533165.1 Eggerthellaceae bacterium | reverse complement strand
GGGCGCAGTGGGGATATTGAGGTAGAGGTTGCGTTCCAGTATACGGAGAATTTTAACGAGCAGATTAACTCCTACTGTAACTGTATCAACGTAGTGGATGGCGGTACGCTGGTAACCGGTTTTAAGACAGCGCTCACCCGTGTGATGAACCAGTACGCGCGAGAACTCGGGGTACTGAAGGATAAAGATGAAAACTTTGATGGTAAGGATATCCGTAACGGTATCGTGACGATTATCTCCATCAAACATCCGGACCCGCAGTTTGAGGGCCAGACCAAGACCAAGCTCGGCAATACCGAGATTCGCCCCCTGGTTCAAAACGCCGTAACTCGTGGTCTTGCAGAATATCTTGAGGAGAATCCCACTCCCGCCAAGCGCATCATCAGCAAGGCAACCCAGGCTCTCAAGGCGCGCGAAGCCGCGCGCAAGGCCCGTGAGATGGTTCGCGTGCGCAAGGGCGTGCTCGAAGGCTTTGCTCTTCCCGGCAAGCTCGCTGACTGCTCGTCTAAGGACGCATCGCAGTCCGAGCTGTTCATTGTAGAGGGCGACTCCGCCGGTGGATCCGCTAAGCAGGCCCGCGACCGTAAGTTCCAGGCCATTTTGCCCCTGCGTGGAAAGATTCTCAACGTCGAGCGCGCTGGCCTCCACCGCTCCCTGTCCTCCGACACTATCTCCTCGCTGATTACCGCGATCGGAACTAACATCGGCGAGGATTTCGATGCGGAAAAGGCCCGCTACCATCGCATCATCATCATGACCGACGCCGACGTCGACGGCGCTCATATTCGCTGTCTTCTGCTTACCTTCTTCTATCGCTACATGCCCGAGCTCATCAACCTCGGTTACATCTACATCGCACAGCCGCCGCTGTACGGCCTTAAGAAGAAGAACACTCGATCGGTTAAGATCGAGAAGTACATCTATAACGACGAGGCCTTGAAGGCATACCTGTCAGAGCTTCCCGACCCGGACAAGTTTGATATCCAGCGTTACAAGGGCCTTGGAGAAATGGATCCGGATCAGCTATGGGAAACCACCATGGAACCCACCAACCGCACCCTTTTGCGTGTGAACATTGACGACGCCGCACAGGCTGAGCGCGTTGTTTCCGAACTAATGGGCGATCAGGTTGAACCCCGTAAAGAATTTATCCAGAAGCACGCAAAAGACGTGCGATTCCTCGACATCTAAAGGGAGGTGCCCATGTCTGAAATACAGAGTTCGTTCAACGTGGACGAATCTACCATCCAAAGCGCAGAGCTTGGCAAGGAGATGCAGCAGTCGTTCCTGGAGTATTCCATGAGCGTCATCGTGGCGCGTGCCCTTCCCGATGTTCGCGACGGCTTAAAACCCGTTCATCGCCGCATACTGTACGCCATGAACGAATCGGGCTACACGCCCAATAAACCCCATATGAAGTCGGCACGTACCGTGGGTGACGTCATCGGCAAGTATCATCCTCATGGTGATGCCGCGGTGTATGACACCATGGTCCGCCTTGCCCAGCCCTTCAGCATGCGTGTTCCGCTGGTTGACGGCCACGGTAACTTCGGCTCCATCGATGGCGACTCGGCGGCGGCAATGCGCTACACCGAGGCCCGCCTTGACAAGCCGGCAATGGAGATCCTGCGCGACCTGGATAAGGAGACGGTTGATTTCCAGCCCAACTACGATGAGAGCCTGCAGGAACCCAAGGTCTTGCCCGCCCGCTTCCCGAACCTGCTTGTCAACGGTTCGGCAGGCATCGCTGTGGGTATGGCAACCAACATCCCGCCGCATAACCTTGGCGAAACCATCGATGCTACCTGCCTCATGCTTGACAACCCCGAGGTGACCACCGAAGAGCTGATGGAGGCTCTTCCTGGACCCGATTTCCCCACGGGTGGTCTCATCATGGGAAAGAAAGGCATCCTTGACGCTTATGAAACCGGCCACGGCAACCTTACCGTGCGCGCGAAATGCGTCATTGAGGAGAAGAAGAACGGCCGCTTCTCCATTATCGTCAAGGAGATTCCCTACCAGGTGAACCGCAAGCGCCTCCTCGAGAAGCTTGGCGAACTGGTGCGTGACAAGAAGCTGCCCGAGATCAGCAATATTCACGATGCAGCAGATCGCCGCGGCATCGACATCATCATCGATCTCAAGGCAAACGCCATTCCGCAGGTTGTTCTGAACAAACTCTTCAAGCACACCCAGCTTCAGACTGGCTTCGGCGTCAACATGCTCGCCCTGGTGGATGACGTGCCCCGCGTCTTGTCGCTGAAGGAAATTCTTTTCCATTACATAGAACACCAGAAGGATGTCATCCTCCGTCGTACGCGCTATGAGCTGGCAAAGGCAGAGGAGCGCGCTCATATTCTCGAAGGCTACATCATCGCCCTCGACAACATTGACGAAGTGATTCACATCATTCGCTCTTCCGAAACCGACAAGGAAGCCTCGAAGCGATTGATCGAGCGTTTTGGTCTGTCGAAGAAGCAGACTGACGCCATCCTCGAGATGCGCCTGCGTCGTCTAACCGGTCTCGAGCGCACGAAGATCGAGGAAGAGCTGGCTGAGCTGCGTGAGCGCATCGCCTACTACAAGCGTGTTCTGAAGGACGAATCGCTTGTGCGCGCCATCATCAAGGAAGAGCTTCTTGAGATTAAGAAGAAGTACGGTACCCCGCGTCGCACTCGTCTCACCGGTGAGGCAAAGGATATCGAAGTCGAGGATTTGATTGCCGACGAGAACATGGTTGTCACCATGACCAAAGCCGGTTACATCAAGCGTGTTCCCGTGACCACCTATCGTCAGCAGAAGCGCGGCGGCAAGGGCATGCAGGGTGTCAATCTCAAGGACAGCGACTTCGTAGAGCATCTCTTCGTAGCGTCAACGCACTCCTATATGCTCTTCTTCTCCACGGCGGGCAAGGTGTACCGCACCAAGGTGCACGAGATTCCCGAGGCATCGCGCCATGCACGCGGTACGGCAATCGTAAACATCCTTCCGCTTGCCAAGGGCGAGACTATTTCCGCAGTCATCGCAACCAAGGAGTTCCCGGAGAACGAGTACCTTATGTTCGCTACGGCCCAGGGCATGGTGAAGAAGACTTCCATGAACCTGTACGACCGCACCCGCCGCGATGGTTTGATTGCCATCAACCTCAAGGACGAGGACCAGCTCATCGCCGTCCGCCGCGTGGCAGCTGGTGAGAAGGTCATGATGGTGTCGAGCGCCGGTAAGGCCATCATGTGGGACGAAAGCGAAGTTCGGCCCATGGGCCGTGACACCATGGGCGTTCGCGGCATGAATGTGCCCGCCGATGCCCATGTGCTCGGTATGGAGATTGCGCGACCGGGCACCGATCTCTTCGTCATCACCGAGAAGGGTTTCGGCAAGCGCACCCCGATTAGCGAATACCCCGAGCACCATCGTGGAGGCCAGGGCGTTTACACCATCACCATGACTCAGAAGAAGGGTTTGCTGTCGGTTATGAAGATCGTCGGTCCCGAAGATGAGATCATGATCATCTCAGAGGATGGTGTTGTGGTACGCACCCCGGTGAAGGGTATCTCCGAGCTCGGCCGCTCCACTCAGGGTGTTTGCGTCATGAAGGTAGCTGACCAGGATCGCGTGACGGCTGTCGCTGTCGCCAGCACCGGCAAGCGTCGCAAGGCAAAGCCCGGCGTTGACGTGGATGCCGATCAGATGGCGCTGCTTGAGTCCGAGTCCGAGACCGGTTCCCTCGGCGAAGACGATCTGGATGATCTGGAATAAGCTGATCTGCATCATATAAGAGGAAAAGAAAAGAGCCTCAGGCCATCGAAGGTCTGAGGCTCTTTAGGTATCAGGTGGTACCCGAGGTGGGATTCGAACCCACACGTGTTTCCACAACGGTTTTTGAGACCGTCACGTCTGCCATTCCGTCACTCGGGCGCAAAGAGGAATTATAGCGCATAGCAAATGGGGAGTCGAGGGGAAGCTTGGTATGCTCAAGTTATGCTGTCAGCTTCGATCGTCGGTGCTTATGCATCTGTAGGTGCTGCGCAAGGAAAGCTTGGGTTAAAAACAAGCGAAGGTGAACGGTAGGAAATGCAACATAAAAGGGCGCAAAACGCTTGCGAGTGGTAGAAAACAAAGCAAAAATCAAGCCTTTTCACCTGATATTTCTTCGTTCTAATTTGGTCATTGTCCTCAACGTGGTATATAATACTTTGATGCAAAAATTCTAGTATTGGGTTTGGAGGTAAAAGTGCTTAAGGCGATCATCGTTGACGACGAGGCTCCTGCGCGCTCCGAGCTCCGGTTTCTGTTGGATGAGATTGGGCAAGTAGATGTCGTTGCTGAGGCGGCAAGCGTTCGTGAGGCTATTGAAAAGCTGAAGGAATATCCGTGTGACGTCATGTTCCTTGACGTTAACATGCCCGAGGCTACCGGCCTGCAGCTTGCCGAAGCTCTGCAGCATCTTAAGTTCCCCCCGGCTGTTGTGTTCGTCACGGCTTACAGCGAACATGCTCTCGACGCGTTCAAGGTGAACGCAATCGACTATCTGGTTAAGCCTGTTGAGACCGAGCGCCTCGCTCAGGCAATTGCTCGTGTCCGCGAGCAGGTTGCTCTTCACATGCAAGCGCAGAAGTCCGAGCGCATCCCCGTTGAAAAGGGCGGTAAGAAGATCCTCATCGGTATCGACAAGATCCGCTTCGTCATGGCTCGCGATGATTATGCGTATCTTCAGACTGATGTTGACCGTTACTTCTCCACCGTGAGCTTGGCTCAGCTCGAGAAGCGCCTCGACGGCCATGGGTTCTTCCGTGTGCACCGCGGCTATCTGGTTAACCTCTCCATGGTTGAGGAGATCGAGTCCGTTTCCGGCGGTACCCTGCTTCTTACGCTCAACGGCGTAGAGGAGAAGATCCCGGTTTCGCGTCGTCGCGTTTCTGCGCTCAAGAAGGCCCTCGGCCTGTAAGGCGCAAAGCATATCTGCAAGGGAGGCGGCCGTATGGCCGCTTCTTTTATATTGGGCCCATTTCGGCTTGCGCTTCGTTCCACAATACCGCCACATCGTGTCCGAGAATTAGTGCTGTGAGCTTGGCTTTGCTAGAATGGTTGAGAATTCAGCCCGCTAGGGATGGTTTTCGTGCGTCCATAGAGCTCGTTGCTTGGTAGTATCAAGCACGCTGCGGGGTGCGATAGGGAAGGCGGCGCCTCAGTCGCCCGTCAAGCGAACAGAAAGGGATCTCGTGATCTCAGCTGACATGGAAAAGCTTTACCCCTCTGCCAAGAGGCTTGTGAAAGAGTGCGTAGCCAGCCGCGTTCACGCCAAGGACGCAACTCTCTACGACTTCAGCGATGAGGCGCGTGAGTGCGCCGAATCCTTCATGGGCTGGGCTGATCTTGCGTCTCGTCCGCAGTGTGACGTCGAGACCGTCAAGGCCTTCGCCGACGAAGTTGTTGACGAAGGCATCACGACCGTCGTGCTCGTCGGACAAGGCGGCTCCACCCAGGCGCCCATGACCATCACCAAGTACAACAAGATCGATTCGAACCGCGTGCAGTTCAAGACGCTTGACTCTGACTCCCCGGTGCGCGTGCGCGAGATGCTCGCATCCTCCGATCCGGCCACCACGCTCGTCATCATCGCCTCCAAGTCGGGCGGCACCATCGAGCCCCGTATGATCCTCCAGGCCCTGCGCCCCCGCTTCGCAGAGGTTCTGGGCGAGGAAGAGGTGTGCAAGCATCTGGTTGCAATCACCGACCCGGGTACCGCCCTTGAGGCACAGGCCAAGGCCGAGGGCTGGCGTGCGGTGTTCTCGGGCGAGCCCACGGTTGGCGGCCGTTTCTCGGCGCTGTCCGTGTTCGGCCTTCTGCCCGCGGCTCTCGCCGGTATCGACATCGACTCCTTCCTCGCGCATGCCAAGGAGGCCGAGCGTCGTTGCAGTGAAGACGCCATCGACAACCCGGCCATCAACTTGGCGGCTTTCCTGTACGACAACTACCTCCTCGGACGCAACAAGTTCAGCCTTCTCACGCCCAAGCGCGGGCGCGTGCTCGGCCTGTGGATCGAGCAGCTGGTCGCGGAAAGCCTCGGCAAGCACGGCCAGGGCATTCTTCCCAACATTGAGATTGATTCGCTGCTGCTCACCGAGGATCCAGGTGATCGTTCGGTCATCATGTACCAGACCAAGACCGACCTTTGGGACGAGCTGCGCAACTTCGAGATGAGCTTGGCTTACGTCGACCCCGCCATCCCGAGGCAGAACTACCGCATTGAAAGCGTCGAAGAGCTCGCCGAGCACTTCGTCATGTGGGAGTACGCCATCGCCATGTGCGGCTACCTTATGGAGGTTTGCCCCTTTGACCAGCCCGACGTGGCTTCCGCCAAGGCGGTCGTGCTCGACATCCTGCGCGATGGCCAGCCCGAGCCTGATTTCGTGGAGGACTTCATCGACGAGGTCCACATGGGCTCTTGCGAAGGCATGGTTTCACCCGCTCTCGGCGCGGCGGCCGATGTGCGCACCGCGCTCTATAACCTTCTTTCCAGCATCGAGTACGGAGACTTCTTCGCCTTCAACGTATTCCTCCCCTTCACGGGCGAGGGCAGACGCGAGGCCCTCGAGCGCATCCGCCACGATGTCGCCGAGTCTTTCGGGGTGGTTTCTTGCTTGGAGGTCGGTCCGCGCTACCTCCACTCCACCGGCCAGCTCCACAAAGGCGGTCCCAACTGCGGCGTGTTCCTTATCCTGTCCGCTGACGAGCTCAAGGACATTCCGCTTTCCGAAGGCGCTGAGTCTCTAGGTTCCCTCGCGAAGGCTCAGGCTGTAGGCGACATGCTCACGCTTTCCCAGCGCGGTCGCCGCGTCCTGCACCTTCACCTTCCTGATAATTCGGGCGTCACGCTGAGGATGCTCGCCAAGGTGATCGAGGATACCATCGCCGAGGTTATGGTTGACCGTGTTATCGAGGGGTCACTTGATGATAGAAGCGCTTAACATACATGTGTCAGGCATAGTGCAAGGGGTGGGTTTCCGCCCCTTTGTCTATCGTATGGCAAAGAAATACCTGATAAACGGCTGGGTTCTCAACGCCGCCGATGGCGTGAGCATTCATGCGGAAGGTGAGGGCAAGCTCCTCGATGAGTTTGTGATCGAGCTGTCCGAGAACGCACCTTCGGCAGCTCAGGTCAGTGAGATCGATCTAAAGGAAGTGCCGCTCGAGGGCTTTGAGTCCTTCGAGATTCGCTTTTCCGATGAGGCGAAGGTGGAAAAGACCACGCTCGTGTCGCCTGATCTTGCTACCTGCGATGATTGCCTTGCTGAAATGAACAATCCCAACGATCGCCGGTTCCGCTACCCCTTCATCAACTGCACGAACTGTGGCCCGCGCTTCACCATTATCGAGAGGCTTCCTTACGACCGAGCCAATACCTCCATGCGCGAGTTCGAGATGTGTCCGCGCTGCAGCGCCGAGTATGCGGATCCGGTCGATCGTCGCTTCCACGCCCAGCCCGACGCTTGCTTTGAGTGTGGGCCTGCTATCAACTTCCTGATACCCGAACCGGACGGCAGGCTTGACGTATCCGCCGTAGAGTGGGGCGGGGATAGGGTTTCGAGCGATGCTATTATCGCGCGCGCGGCGGCTATGCTTGCCGATGGAAGGATCTTGGCCGTCAAGGGCCTTGGCGGCTATCATCTGGTCTGCGATGCCAACAACGTCGATGCGGTTGCTCGCCTGCGTGCACGCAAGCGCCGTGAGGGCAAGGCTTTCGCGGTTATGATGGCGAGCGTCGAGGAGGCAGAAGAGCTCTGCTTCGTCTGCCCTGTTGAAAAGAAAACCCTCGCATCCCCGCAGCGGCCCATCGTGCTTTTGCGCAAGCGCCCGGAGGCATGTTTTGTTCCCGGTCTGGCCGATGGTCTGAGCGAGCTGGGAGTCATGCTTCCCTGTACCCCCGTTCAGCACCTTCTGCTCGCCGAGTTTGCGAAACTCGGTGAGCCTCGCGTACCGGGCATGCCTGCCATGTTGGTAATGACCTCTGGCAACCTGCACGACGATCCCATCGCCATGAACGACGCCGATGCGTACCAGTTGCTCGCTGGCGTAGCCGATGCCTTCCTCGGAAACAATCGTGCGGTGCTCACCCGTTTCGACGATTCTGTCGTGCGCGTGATTGAGCTGGGAGGAAACGAGAAAGCCGTGCAGTTCATCCGCCGAGCTCGCGGTTTTGCGCCTGCACCCCTTGAGCTGAAAGTCGGTCCTGCGGATTCGGAGCTGACCGTGTTCGCCGCCGGACCTGAGCAGAAAAACACCTTTACCTTCCTCCGCGGAAAAGAAGCTTTCGTTTCCCAGCACATAGGTGATATGGAAAACGCCGAGACCTATGATGCCTGGCTTGCCGCGCGTAAGCGTTTTGGCGAGCTTTTCGAGGTGGAACCGGCGCTCCTTGCCTGCGATATGCACCCCGAATACCTTTCTTCTAAGTGGGCCCGAGAGCAAGACCTTGTAAGAGCGGATATTCAGCATCACCATGCTCATGTTGCCTCCGTTATGGCTGAGCATGGCCTGACCGAAGCAGTGGTGGGCATTGCCTTCGACGGGACGGGCTTCGGCGTCGATGGCGCCATCTGGGGCGGCGAGGTTCTCCTTGCCAACCTGACCGCTTTCGAGCGCTTCGCTAACTTTGCCTACGTGCCCATGCCGGGCGGAGCTGCGGCTATCAAGAATCCCCTGCGCATGGCTTACGGCGTTCTGTGGAACTTCGATTTGCTGGAGCATCCGGCCGCAGCGGGCGTGCTCGAAAAGCTCGGTCCTCAGGCTGAGATGTGCGAGCAGATGATCGAACGCGGGCTCAATACACCGCAGACTTCTTCAGTGGGTCGATTGTTCGATGCTGCAAGTGCGATTTTGGGCATTTGCGAGCAGCCCCGTTACGAGGGCGAAGGCGCAAGCTTGCTTGAAGCTGCCATCACGCAAAGGGAGGGGAGCTCGGTTGGCTTGTACGACGACGGAGCCCGAGAGCGTTACGCCATTGCGGTGACGAAAAACGTGGCCTCCGAAAACAGCACGGCTCGGGACACCTCGGTCCTGTTGCTCGACGCGGCTCCTACCTTCGCCGCCCTGCTCGACGATATGTCTGCAGGTGTGGATGCATCTGTGATAGCCCGCAGATTCCACAATGCATTCGTGGACGCTATCGTAGTGGTGGCTGAGCTGGCTCGCGCTCTGTACGGACTTGACACGGTGGTGCTATCCGGCGGAGTGTTCATGAACCGCTATCTGGTAGAACACGCCCTGTCTGTCCTGACGCAGGCTGGTTTCACGGCAGCCATCAATCGCGATCTGCCACCTAACGACGGATCGGTTTCTCTCGGCCAGGCTGTGATAGCATGGGCGCTCAACGAACAGAATGAGGAGAAGGAGGCCTAAGCATGTGCCTTGCCATTCCCGCAAAGATAACTGAGATGAATGAGGGCAACCTCGCAACGGTCGACATTCTTGGAGTTACGCGCACCATCTCCGTGGACTTCACGCCTGATGCGGAAGTTGGAAGCTATGTGCTCGTTCACGCTGGTGTTGCCATCCAGGTCGTTGACGAGCAGTACGCTAACGAGACGCTTGAGCTTATCAGGCAGTTCCCCGACCTAGCTGATCTGTAAGCCCTCTTTGGAGGTAAACATGGACCTCAAAGCATTTAAAGACCCGCGTCTTGCCAAGGGATTGATCGATTCCATAGAGGCTTTGGCCCCGGAGGACGCCACGCTTATGGAAGTGTGCGGAACACACACCGTGGCCATCGCCCGCAACGGCATCCGTGCGCTTATGCCCGAGGGAGTTCGTCTGGCATCGGGTCCGGGCTGCCCCGTTTGCGTCACTTCCAACCACGACATCGACAAGGTTATTGCCCTCGCCCGCGTACCTGAGGTGATCATCACCACCTTTGGCGACATGACTCGCGTGCCGGGTTCTTCTTCGAGCTTGCTGGCTGAGCAGGCTGCGGGCCGCGATGTACGCATTGTGTATTCGCCGCTCGACGCTCTGAAGATCGCCGAGGAAAACCCCGATCGTGAAGTGGTGTTCGTCGGCGTGGGCTTTGAGACTACGACGCCTTTGGTCGCTATGGTCATCAAGCGCGCTCAGGCGGCAGGCTTGAGAAACTTCAGCGTTTACGGCGCACACAAAAACATGCCGGGCGCCCTTGAGGCTATTATCAACGACCCCGAGCT
>JAFXIM010000127.1 GCA_017533165.1 Eggerthellaceae bacterium | reverse complement strand
CCCTCCGCGTTGATCGCCATGCCCCAGTCGTAACCCTCGATGCAGAAGGCAAAGCGGTCGATCCCCTTCTGCGCCGTCCTGTAGTCGTTCCTGAAGATCGCGTCGACCGCCGAGATGACCGCGATACCCATGTTCGTCCCTATGCGGACGCCGTGGTTCTTGCCGTCGGCGAGCTTGAAGATCTTGTCGATCACCTGCTTATCGGCCTCGACCTTGCCCTGCTTCCAGGCCTTGAAGACGACCTTCGCCTGCTTGGTGGTGTATCCGAATGCGTCCATTTGCGCTCCCTTCCTTGCTGTCCTTTGCGCATCTGTATATTCGCTCTGATCAGGACTTTTGTGTAGATATGCACACTTATGCACGCACACAGCACGCAACTCCGGCAACTAGGACTGGCGTCGTAACCGACCGTTTATCGGAGCAAGCGAGAACGCCCTGTGAGGGAACGTGGCGGCACGTGTGGGCGGAAGCGATGTCCTGGCTGCCTTTGTCCCAAGACGGCAAAAGGCGGCCCGTGTGAGCCGCCCCTCGCCCTCCTTTGGCAAAGCCGCTAGATATGGCAGTCGACAACGTGGAGGATGTATTCGGGGTCGCAAGGGTCGATGAATCTCTCCTTGAAGTGGAGCGCCCAGTCGGCGTATTCGTCTCCGCTCTCGGAAGAGCACCCAAACCACCCCATCTCGCCGACCTCATGCCACTGGCCGTCGGGGGTGATGACCGCACGCCAGAAAAGAGTCGACTCGACCTTCGCGAAGGCTTCCTTGTTGCCGTAGTGCTTGACCATGTAGTCCGTCGAACACCACCATCTGAGGCTTTCGTCATCTCCCTTGCCCTCGACGTTGAACTCCCATTCCGCGATAGCTCGGTCGTAGATTTCCTGATTGCGCGTGAAATCAATGTCCCCGATCTTGGCGATATCGAAACGCCCTGCGGGAAGATCCTTCTCCTCGTTGCACCAGGAAGGCTCGCCAAGTTCACCCTCAGTTGCGCGCAGCATGCCGCGCCAACGTCCGCCGATTTGATACCAATCCCATTTTGCATTGGGGTTTTCGAAGTAACCGTAGCGATCTGTTTCGGGGTTGCGCTCGGGCATGCCGTGCCAGTCAGCCATGAACTGCTCGAAGGTCTCGTACTTCTCTTTGAAGGGAACCTTGATGAGCGGGGCATCGGCGGGAACCTCGTGGGTGCCTGAGCCGTATCCGAATTCGCCATCCTTCCTGAACTCCTCGTCCCAAGGGTAGAGCATCCTGCCGTCGGGCATCTTCACCATTTCGACGGAATCATGCTCGTACTTCAAGAGGTACTCGTCTTCCTCGTCGAAGAACTCGAGGTACTCCCTCGGGCAGGTTCCCATGTTGTTCTCCTGGTACGGAGCCAAAAGCTCGTCGACCGTCTTCGTACCATCACTGATCACCGCTACTGCAAAGTGGGTCATTTCGCGCTCCTTTCCTTGATGCCTATCGCGCTGACACCATGTTTGCTCTATTGCCAGGCTTAGTGAAGAGACGTGTGCGTATGCACGCAAACAGCACGCTGAACTGGGAATATGCAGCTGATTAACCGTTAATCGCTTCGGCGGGTTCGACGCTGACAGGCGTTCTGTCGGCACGTGTGGGCGCATGATTATTGCTAGGCAATGTTTACCCAAGAAGAGAAAGGAGGCGGCACACACGTCGCCTCAACGCCCAAGGAGGCGCACCAGACACCATTTGATGTCCGATGCGCCCCCTTTCGACGGAATGCTGATGGCTACAGCATGTTGATGTGATGGCGAATCAAAGCCCTGTCGTCCGAGACGACCCTGATATCAACCCTGTCGAACCGCACCTGGCAGTCAACGTATTCATCGCCCCTTACAGCGAGGAAGCTCATGGCGATCGCCTCGAGCGACATCCTCCTATCCTCGTCCTTGCAAGCGGGGAAGGGCGTGCTGCTCTCCGCAACGGTAACACCGATGAAGCATAGGGCGCCGTCCTCATCCTTGGCGATGATTTCGATTGTGCCGGCCTCGCACTCGAACGGCTCATCGGTCAGTACTTCCATGCCTCGCCTGCGAAGATACTGCTTTGCTGCCTTGATGCCCCTGAGTTGCAGGTCGGTGTTCTTTTCCTTATTCATAGTACGCGCTCCTTTCTTCGATGCCTATCGCGCTGACACCATGTTTGCTCGCCAGGCTTCAGATTGGAGCTCATATGTTCCTGACAATAGAGGATGCACGCATTTCCCCAGATCAGGTGCACTAGATGACGTTAGAGCACGGAAAAAGGGCTGCCTGGGCAGCCCTTAAACGGAATTGATGAAGATGGTCTCCTTTGGACGCACTGCTTTACTCGAATGCGCGGATCGCATCGGCAGTCCATTCATCGAGCAGGCGGCATTCGAAGACCGTGGTGACAAACCCGTGGGTTTCACCCATCGTGTAGCCCTGCCCGTTGGCGATGATTATCAGAGCTCCGTCGGTCTCGTCAACAGCCATGTCGACACCGTTCTTGAGGTCGGCGGTCTCGATGAAGCCCTGCAAGCCGTAAGGCTCAACAAACTTGCGTCGAACTTTCATGGCCTCGTGGGCGGGATCGATGAAGCGCTTCGTGACCGACCAGAGACCGCATACGTCGTTGGCCATCCGCTCCATCTTGTAGAGAATACGGACGCT
>JAFXIM010000126.1 GCA_017533165.1 Eggerthellaceae bacterium | reverse complement strand
TTATTGCGAGATCTCAATCGGCAAGATCGACGCAGCCACGGAAAGCTCTGACGGCTCGAACCAGCCAGCCCAGCAAGGTCTTGTGCTGCACCCCTTCGTTCGCGTTGACAAAGCTGCCGAGGTTTTGGCGGGTATCCTTCCCGAATATTCCGATGTGCCGCGCGATGCGATTCCCCTTGCGCCGAGCGCTCGACGCCGCGCAATCGTGAGACGGTGCGTTATTCAGGGTTTCGGCTTTTGGCTTGCCGTCCTCGTGGCGCTCGGTCAGGCCGCCCTGCACCTGATTGGATTCCACGCGGGTGCTGATCTGGCATCGATGCTTCCCCTCATAGACAGGGCGGCGATTGCGGTATACGTTTTGGCGGTCTTGCTGTTTGCCGTTGACTTGGCAGGCGCCCTTCTTTGGGCTCGCGAGTCGAGCTTTGCGGTGAACCGCCGCTTCATGCAGGTGAGCAACGGCGGACTTTCGCGTGAAACCGTGAGCTTCGCGCGTCAGAAGGTGCAGTACGGATTCACTAAGGCAAACCCCCTGCAGCGTCGCGCGAAGACCGCCACCATTCATGCCCGCACTGCGGCAGGCGTCGGTGGAACTACGATTCGCCTCATAGACGTGCGCGCGGAAGACGCTGCGGCGTGGCTTGTCTGGCTCATGCCGAAGCACTAGGGTGCGATTAAGGTTTCATAGGCGTAAAAATCACGCCATAGCGGCTGATTTAGGCGAGGCTGGACTGGCGATCACGGTAAACTGGTTGGGTTAAAGCACCAAACCGATGAGCTTTCATATCATCGTGAGTACAGGAGGAATCCGACATGGCAAACGAGCTCGTTTACTCTGGCAAGACCAAGGACGTCTTCGCCCTCGACAACGGCAACTACCTGCTGAAGTTCAAGGATGACTGCACGGGTCAGGACGGCGTGTTCGATCCGGGCGAGAATGCCGTCGGCCTCACCATCGAGGGCGTAGGCGACGTCAACCTGCGCATGTCCATCTACTTCTTCGAGAAGATCAACGCAGCGGGCATCAAGACCCACTACGTCAGCGCTGACCTCGCCAACACTACCATGGAAGTCCTGCCTGCAAAGGTTTTCGGCCAGGGCCTCGAGGTTATCTGTCGCCACAAGGCGGTCGGCTCCTTCTTCCGTCGTTACGGTCAGTACATCGAAGAGGGCGCGGATCTGCCCGCATACGTTGAGACCACCTTCAAGAACGACGCGCTTGGCGATCCTCTGGTAACCAAGGACGGCCTGGTTGCGCTTGGCGTCATGACTGCTGAGCAGTACGACTCCCTGAAGGACATGACCCAGAAGATCACCCAGATCGTTGCCGACGACCTCGCCGAGAAGGGCCTGGTCCTCTATGACATCAAGTTCGAGTTTGGCTATGACGCAGAGGGCGCGGTCATTCTCATTGACGAAATCGCATCTGGCAACATGCGCGTTTACAAGGACGGCGCCTACATCGATCCCATGACTCTGTCGGAGCTCTTCTTCGCTTAAGCGCTTTAGCGTGAGATAGAAGGCGTGTTCAGACGGCAATTTTGCCGTTCACGGAAAACCGAAGTTCGTTCGCCCCTCAGGTATTCATGCAAACGCCTGAGGGGCGTATTTTGTTTTCGGCAGCGGAGGCGTAAGCCTCTGTTGTGGCATCAAGCGCCATCCCTCTAATCTGCGCTTCATGCCGGTAAAAGCAGCCCTCTGCTTTTTTGCCATACTGACGAAGTGCGGTTCCCCTAGTTCCCCGCACGGAGTCACATTCTTTGATGCGGCGGGGTCTTCATGGTGTGAAGGTCCCGCCGCGTGTCTATTCTGGGGCTTGCAGGCCTCATGCTCGCAGGCATGTGATACAGTTCTCATCAACACGTACACACCAGATGAAGCGGGGTAGAGCACAAGCTCATGGACAAAGATCGCGATAGGGACTCCAAGCGAGAGAAGAGTGGCTTCTTTGACCTGTTCGGCCGCAGCGCGCGGAATCAGGTTTCCGAAGAGGAAATCAAGGACATGGTGGCAGACAATGACGAGCTGCTCGAAGACGAAAAGCGCATGATTCGCGATATCCTGGATCTTGGCGACATGTCGGTTTATGAAATCATGACTCCTCGCGTTGACATGATGCTCGTAGAGGATAAGGACAGCGGCCGCGTGGCGCTTGAGCGCATGCGAGGCACGGGCTATTCCCGTCTTCCCGTGTTTCGCGATGACATCGACGACATCGTGGGCATCGTTCATTACAAGGACCTGATCGGTCCGCTTATGGACGGTCGCATCGACGAGCCGGTGACCAAGTTCATGTTTGAGGCCATGTTCATCCCCGAGACAAAGGACGTGTTTCCCCTTCTTTCCGAAATGCAGCAGCAGCGCCGCCAGATGGCCATCGTGGTTGATGAGTACGGCGGAACTGCGGGTTTCATCACCATCGAGGACATCGTCGAGGAGATCGTGGGCGAGATCATCGACGAGACCGATCATGACCGCGACTTGGTGACCACCGTAAGCGAGGGCGTTTGGCGTGTTGACGGCAGTCTGCCCGTGGAAGACGCCATGGATCTTGGCTGGCCGGTGGAGGAGTCCGATGACTACGAAACCATAGCCGGTTGGCTTTTGGACGCTGTTGACGTGGTTCCCCGCACGGGCCAGCAGTTTGAAATTGAGGGCATGGTTTTCAAGATCGAGAAGATGCGTCGATCTCGAATCTCGACTATTCGCGTGTCTCGAAAGGCCTAGAGAGCGCCGTTCGCCGGGTTTGAAATTTTATAAATTTTTTCTTAAGAATGTCGAACAGATTCAGTCCGACGCTCTTTTTGGTGCGCTGAAAACCCTAGATATGTGGACTTAAGGTGGGGTAAAGCCCCATATTTCGTGGTTTGAAGGTCTTGCTATGCGGGAAAGAACCGTTGCTGAACCGTGCTCGAAAAGCGAACAAAACGTGAACGCGCCTCCACAACTTTTTGCCCCAAACACCTCGCTAGGGTAGAATATACCGAGTTAAACAACAGCATAACGAGCCGCGTCGGCAGCACTCCCACTTCTAATCCACCACGCTGTCACCGCCAAGGCGGTTAGTTCGTGCGCTGCCCGAGAAAGGTTTGCGCTTGGTCGCACAGCGAAAAGAAACGAAGAAGGTAAGCGTTGCCGCGAAGATCGCGGCTGTCTGCTGTTCCTCTCTTGTGCTTGCCGGCTGCATTGGCTTCGGCTTTGCGTCCGCAGGTCTTTCCGCTTCGACGGGCAACGCCGTGTTTGGCTTGGGCAAGACCACCAGCGCCCAAATCATCGCTCCAGCATCTGCTGCAGAAGACGAATTCGTCGTCGAAGACTCCGACGTCATCACTGCAAGCGTTTCCATCGAGAGCACCGCTCAGCGCAACGTCACCGTTGGCGTTGAGGAGATTGCAGCCGAGGAAGAGGCTGCTCGCATCGCGGCTGAAAAGGCAGCCATGGAAAAAGCCCAGGCAGCTCGTGAGGCCCAGCTTGCCAAGGAAGGCTCTCTCGCACTCACCCCGGTCGACTTCAGCGTGGGCAAGGAAGCTTTCATGGCTGAGTGGACTGTCCGCATCGACAATTATCTCGCAGGTTCCCCGCTGGCAGGATACGGCGCTGTGTTTGCCGAGGCTGCTTGGGAAAACGGCGTGGACCCGCGTTTCTCCCCCGCTATCTCCAACACCGAGTCCTCCAAGGGCCGCAATTGCTTCAAGTACCACAACGCTTGGGGTTGGGGTCAGTCCTCTTGGGGCAGTTGGGAAGAAGCCATCAACGCCCATGTGACCGGTCTGTCTGAGGGTTATGGTCACACCATCAGCGTAGCAAACGCCAAGAAGTACTGCCCGCCCACCTATCTGGACTGGTATCAGAAGACGCTTTCCCAGATGCAGATTATCTAAGCGCGTTTGACCGTCTCGCTTACCTTCTCGTCAACTTAAACCATGTTGTGTGGAACTGTTCCGCTGTTCTGCGCTACCATGAACTCACCTGATTCGGCTGAAAGGTGAAGTATGAGCAACGTGATCGTAGTCGGCTGTGGGCGCGTGGGGTCTCAGTTGGCAAACATGCTCTCTGATAACGGCAACAACGTTTGCGTGATAGACAGAAACGCTGATGCCTTTGGCAACTTGGGTCGCAACTTCAACGGATCGCGCGTGCAAGGGGTGGGCTTTGATGAGGACACCCTCATAAAAGCGGGTGTTGAGGAATGCGATGTTCTCGCCGCGGTTACGCAGTTCGATAACACCAATCTCATGTGCGCGAAGGTGGCAAACCTCCTATTTGACGTTCCGCATGTCATCGCGCGTCTCTACAATCCCGACCATGAGCGCGCTTACATGCAGCTCGGCATCGACTACGTCTGCGGAACCTCGCTTGTCGCGGAGGACGTGTTTTCCAAGATTGTTTCAGGGCATGGGTCCCATATCGACACCTTTGGCGAGTTCGAGGTGCTGCGCTTCTCTCTTGATTTGAGCTGGAGGGGGAAGAAAACCATCCGCGTTTCCGAGCTTGAGCGCGACCACGAGGTGCGCATCATCGCCTTCGAGCGCAGCGACGGCTCCGCGTCATCCATTCCCACAAGCGATTCCATTCTCTACGATGGAGACTCGGTTCTCGCTTGTGTTCGCCATGAGCTCATTCCCGCATTCTCGCGTTTCATTCAAGACTAGGCCCTGGGCGCTCGCGCATGAGGGCGCATGAAGGAAAGGCACTGCAGTGTATATCGTAATTGCCGGTGGCGGAAAGATCGGATCGTACCTCGCTTCCGTCTTGCTCAAGAGCGGAAACGAGGTGGCGGTCATCGAGTCGAAGCTCTCTACGGCCGATAGGCTCTCGGTTGAGCTGCAGGGCCGTTACATGGTCATCCATGGTGACGGCTGCGACTCCCGTTACCAGGAGGACGCCGGCATTCGCCGTGCGGACGTGTTCGTGGCGACCACGGGTCAGGACGACAACAACCTGGTCTCCTGCGAAATCGCGCACAGCGTGTTCAACGTGCCTCGCGTTATCGCGCGTGTGAACAACCCCAAAAACATTCGCATCTTCCGCAAAGTTGGCATTGAATGCGTGTCGTCAACTACGCTCATCGCCAATCTCATCGAGGAAGAGGCGCTGGTTGGGTCCATGAGCGTTGTTTCGTCGCTTGGCAACGGGGACGTCGGCCTGTCTGAGTACGTGGTGCCGCGCATGAGGCATCATTCCAACAGCAAAGGCGTCAAGATCGACGATATCCCCATGCCCGACAACGCGCT
>JAFXIM010000125.1 GCA_017533165.1 Eggerthellaceae bacterium | reverse complement strand
GTACGTTAATAAAAAAAGAGCCAAAGCCCAGCAGTACATATCACAAAGTAGGGCAGGATATGTAGAGATGCCCCATTGAGACTCCTGAAGGCCCCAACATCGGCCTCATTGGCTCTTTGGCTACCTATGGTCGCATCAACCCCTACGGCTTTATCGAGACCCCGTACCGTAAGGTCGTCGACGGCAAGGTTACCGATGAGATCGATTACCTCACCGCTGACGAGGAGGAAAACTTCACCATCGCACAGGCAAACGACCTGTTCAATCTTGAGACTCGCGAGTTCGGTTCCTATGACGAAAACGGCAACTTCGTGAAGGCCGCCAAGGTTCTCTGCCGTACCAAGGGCCCGGACGGCGCATTCGGCGAGCCCGACGAGGTCGAGCCCGAGCGCGTCCAGTACATGGACGTCTCCCCGCGTCAGATGACCTCTGTCGCTACTTCGCTCATTCCGTTCCTCGAGCATGACGACGCAAACCGTGCACTCATGGGCTCCAACATGCAGCGCCAGGCTGTTCCGCTGCTGCGCCCGAGCGCTCCGCTGGTTGGTACCGGCATCGAGCATCGCATCGCCGTCGACTCCGGCGAAATCCTCGTTGCCCAGAACCCCGGCGTCGTTGACTACGTCGACGGTCAGACCATCATCATCCTCAACGATGACGGTGAATATGACGAGTACCTGATCCCGAAGTTCCAGCGCTCCAACCAGAGCGGCTGCATCAACCACAAGCCCATCGTCCGCAAGGGCGATGAGATCGCTGCCGGCGATGTTTTGGCAGACGGTCCGTCCTGCGACTGTGGCGAGCTTGCCCTCGGCCAGAACCTCATGGTTGCCTACATGCCGTGGGAAGGCTTCAACTACGAGGACGCAATCATCGTTTCCGAGCGTGTCGTCGCAGAGGACCTGCTCACCTCCATTCACATCTCCGAGTACGAGATCGACGCTCGTGACACCAAGCTCGGCCCCGAGGAGATCACCCGCGAGATCCCCAATATCTCCGATGACATGATCTCCGACCTCGATGCCGACGGCATCATCCGCGTGGGCGCTGAGGTCTTCCCGGGCGACGTCCTGGTTGGTAAGGTCACCCCGAAGGGCGAAACCGAGCTCACCGCCGAGGAGCGCCTGCTGCGCGCCATCTTCGGTGAGAAGGCCCGCGAGGTTCGCGACACTTCCCTCAAGGTGCCTCACGGCTCCGGTGGCCGCGTTATCGGTATCTTCCGCTTCTCCCGCGAGAACGGCGACGAGCTTGCTCCGGGCGTCAACGAACTCGTGCGTATCTACGTTGCCCAGAAGCGAAAGGTTCAGCAGGGCGACAAGCTCTCTGGCCGCCACGGCAACAAGGGTGTTATCTCCCGCGTGCTTCCGGTCGAGGACATGCCCTATCTCGCAGACGGCACCCCGATCGACGTCATCCTCAACCCGCTCGGCGTTCCCTCTCGTATGAACGTCGGCCAGCTGCTCGAGAACCATCTCGGCTGGGCTGCTAAGTGGGGTTGGTCTGACGCCGAGGAGACCACCGAGGTCGTCGAGGGTCCCATCCACGTTGCAACTCCGGTTTTCGACGGTGCAACCGAGAAGGAAATCTCCGACGCCATCGAAAACGCCAACCGCAACCTGATCAACATCAACCATGCCAAGTACGGCGACATGGCTCGCGATGAGCTTGTTCCGCAGCTGTCCCGCACTGGCAAGACCTGGCTTTACGATGGCCGCACGGGCGAGAAGTTCCGTGAGCCCATCACTGTTGGCCAGACCTACATCCTGAAGCTCGGCCACATGGTGGACGACAAGATCCATGCCCGCTCGACCGGCCCCTACAGCCTCATCACCCAGCAGCCGCTCGGTGGCAAGGCCCAGTTTGGTGGCCAGCGCTTCGGCGAGATGGAAGTTTGGGCGCTCTATGCTTACGGCGCATCCAACGTGCTCCAGGAGATCCTGACCGTGAAGTCCGACGCCACGGCAGGCCGCGTCAAGTCCTACGAGGCTATCGTCAAGGGCGAGAACATCCCCGCACCCGAGGTGCCCGAGTCCTTCAAGGTCTTGGTCAAGGAGATGAAGTCCCTCTGCCTCAACATTGAGCTCGAGGGCCGCGGCAATCAGACCATCAGCGAGGACGAGGCTGGCGAAGTCGACGCCGATCAGGCCCTGTTCGAGGCCATCGCCGCTGATGCACGCAAGACAGAAGACGAGACTTCCAGCGCAATCGATGACATTGCTGCTGAGCTTGGAGAATTGATGAGCGACGGTTTCCGAGACACGGAAGAGAACGTGTTGCTCGGTGAGGGAGAGGAGGCATAAAGATGACCGCTGAATTTGACGTGAACAATTTTGATGCCCTGCGTATTTCCCTTGCGAGCGCAGAGGACGTGCGCAGCTGGTCCCGTGGCGAGGTGAAGAAGCCCGAGACGATCAACTACCGTACCCTCAAGCCCGAAAAGGACGGTCTGTACTGCGAGAAGATCTTCGGTCCCACCAAGGACTGGGAGTGCGCTTGCGGTAAGTACAAGCGTGTCCGCTTCAAGGGCATTGTATGCGAGCGCTGCGGCGTTGAGGTTACCCGTTCCAAGGTGCGCCGCGAGCGCATGGGCCACATCGAGCTTGCAGCTCCGGTGAGCCATATCTGGTACTTCAAGGGTTCGCCCTCCCGTTTGGGGTATCTGCTCGACATCCCGCCGAAGGAGCTCGAGAAGGTTCTGTACTTCGCCAGCTCCATCATCACCTCCGTCGACCGTGAGGCTCGCGAGGAGGACCTCGAAGAGCTGCGCGACGAGCTTGCAGCCGACCTCGAGGAGCTCGACGCCGAGCGCGATCGACTCATCGAGTCTGCTCGCAGGATGTCCGTGGACTACGTTCCCGAGGACGATGACTTCGTCGACGATATCGATGAGGACGAGCGCCTGACCCCCGAAGAGGTCGAGGAAGAGATCGCTGACATCTATGAGGAGTACGCCGAGCGCAAGGCTCTTCGCCAGGACGCATTTGACGCCTTCCTCAAGATTGAGGCCAAGCAGCTTGTTCCCGATGAGGCTCTCTATCGTGAGATGCGCTCCAACTACCGCGACTACTTCACCGGCGGCATGGGCGCTGAGTCCGTGCGCGACCTGCTCGACGGCATGGACCTCGAGGCTACCGCTGAGGAGCTTCGCGAGGTCATCGCTACGGGCAAGGGTCAGAAGCGTGCCAAGGCCATCAAGCGCCTGAAGGTCGTTGACGCCTTCCTGAAGTCCGACAACAAGCCGGGCGACATGATCCTCGACGTCATTCCGGTTATCCCGCCGGATCTGCGTCCGATGGTCCAGCTTGACGGCGGCCGTTTCGCAACGTCTGACCTGAACGACCTGTACCGTCGCGTTATCAACCGCAACAACCGTCTGAAGCGCCTGCTCGACCTCGGTGCTCCCGAGATCATCGTGACCAACGAGAAGCGCATGCTCCAGGAGG
>JAFXIM010000012.1 GCA_017533165.1 Eggerthellaceae bacterium | reverse complement strand
GCCTCGCATTCTACTACGAAAGCAGGGCCGCACCCTGCGGTACAATGACGCCTGGAAATCACACGATGCCGTTTCGCGTGGTGAGCCCGGCTCTATCGGCGCTATCGGCGCGGTCGGTGCGCATGGTGCGCAAGGTGCGCACGGTGCGTATGGTGCTCGCTTATCTTCGCCAACGGTTTTATGCAAAGGAAGATCATGTCTGATGATATCAAGGTAGAGAATATGAGCACTGAGCAGGCTGCTGAAGCCGAGGCCGCAGTTGGGGCCCCTGAGGTCGAGCAGGCTGCTGAAGCCGAGGCCGCCCCTGAGCCTGCATCCGAAGTCGCGCCCGAAGCTGAAGCCGCGCCCGAAGCTGAAGCTGTGCCCGAGGCCACACCCGAGCAGGCCATGCCCTTCGAGGTGGTGCTCGCCAGCGCCAGTCCACGCCGTCGCGAGTTGCTCGAGCAGGCGGGCGTCAAGTTCTCCGTGCGTACGCCTGTCACTCCGGTTGACGAGACGCTCGAGCCCGATCTGCTCGCCAACCCCTGCGAGGCTTGCAAGAAGCTTGCCGAACGCAAGGCGGGTGCCGTGGTGCAGGAGGTGCTTGCCGAGGACTACTGTGGCATGCTCATCGTCATCGGCGCCGACACCATGGTGGTCAAGGGAACCGAGATCTTCGGCAAGCCGCGCAACCTCTCCGATGGCAAGCACATGCTGCGCCAGCTTTCCGGCTGCACGCACGAGGTGATCACGGCCGTGTCGGTGTGGATGATCGCTGCGCCCGAAAAGGAGAAGATCTCACTCGGTTTCCGCACTTTGGCTGACACGAGCTATGTCACCTTCCGCGACCTGACCGATGAGGATATTGCCGACTACCTGCGCAAGGGCGAGTCCTTTGACAAGGCGGGCGCGTACGCTATCCAGGGCGAGGGCGCTAGCCTTGTTGCCAGACTCGAGGGTGCGCTTGACACTGTGATCGGCCTGCCCGCTGATCGTCTGGTGCGCGAGTTCCCCGATCTCATCCAGCCTTAAGCTGTCAATTATTGAGACTTGGGTCATTGTTTGCCGCGTTTTTGGCAATTTGATTGACCTGGGTCAATCAAATTGCCATTTCGTTGACCCAAGTGTTTCTTTTTGACATGCGACAAGGCTCATACGACCTCAAAACGGCAATTTCGTTGACCTGGGTCAACGAAATTGGCACGCAACGCCGTCAAGGTTGACCCAAGAAGCTGAAATTGGCATCAAAGGCGCTGCAGGGCGGCAAGGAGATTGCAGAGGTAACGAAGAGATTGCAGAGACGGCAAAGAGATTGCAGAGGTAACGAAGAACCGCCCACACTAAAGCCCGAAACTCGTGAAAAAAAGGTGACCGTTGCCCTACGTTTTCGCATTGCGCGGCTCAGGCAAAAGCACAATGGTACACTGACTGATGACAAAGGTAGAGAACTCGTGCCTGCCGTCTTTTCCGCACTTGCCGCATGGGTAGTTCGCGGGCTGGTCGGCAGGCACGAAAGTTGCAAGGGGACACCATGCACGAGGATGTTTCGAGGATCATCATCTCCGAAGAAGAGATTCAAGATCGCGTAGCCGAGCTCGGCGCCGCCATCACGCGTGACTATCAGGATGTGGTCGGCAAGGAGGGCATCGTTTTGATTTCGGTACTGCGAGGCGCCGCTATCTTCATGGCGGACCTTGCGCGCGCTATCGAGATCCCTTTGGAGATGGATTACATGGCCGTTTCCTCTTACGGCAAGGCTGCTAAGAGTTCGGGCGTTGTCAATATCCAGAAGGACCTCTCGTCTTCGATCACGGGACGCCACGTCGTCATCGCCGAGGACATCCTGGACTCGGGCCTTACGTTGAGCTACCTGCTCAACAATCTTGAGTCGCGCAAGCCGGCGTCCATATCCATCTGCACGCTGCTTCTTAAGAATCGCGAGCGTGAGGTTGACATCGACTGCCGCTATGTTGGCTTCGAGTGTCCGGATGAGTTCATCGTGGGTTATGGCCTTGACTACGCAGAGCGCTATCGCAACCTTCCCTACATTGGTGTCCTGAAACCCGAGGTTTACGAATAGGGTCAAACTTTATGGCAGAAAAGAAACCGCAGAAAAATAACGAACAGATGAACACCAGGACCACGATCATCACGATCGCGTTGTTCGCCTTGGTGGCCTTCTTCGTGGGAAGCTAGTTTGTCAACGCGGGCAACTCTAACGGCAAGCCCACCGACCAGCTCATCACGTCCGAGTTCGTGCAGGCCGTAGAGCAGGATCGCGTCATTAACGTGGTCTACGCTGCGGGTGAGTACGGCGTGTCGGGTAGCTACTACCCGGCGGCCACCGCGGGCGCAGCGGCGGCTGACGCCTTCAACGAGGCTTTCGACGCGCTCAATGCCCGTATGGCCACCATCAAGGATGCGTCCGGCTCGGCGCTTGCAGGCGTCAGCACGACTGACATTGAACCTGCAACGCTTGGCACCGAGCACAACTACACTTCCACCTACGTGGGTCAGGACTCGCTTGGCCAGCTTATGGCGGCGCATCCCAACATCCAGTACTCGGTCAAGCTGCCGAGTCCCTTCATGGAGATGTTTGCCACCTTGTTCCCCATTCTGCTGATCGGCGCTTTGCTGTTCTTCTTCTTCAATCAGATGCAGAAGGCGAACAACTCGCAGATGAGCTTTGGCAAGAACAAGGCGAAAAAGACGCTTG
>JAFXIM010000124.1 GCA_017533165.1 Eggerthellaceae bacterium | reverse complement strand
GTGCTCTACAACGGCACCGGACGCATTGACGCGCGCTTGGCTTCACTCAAGGAGGAGTTCGAGCGTCTCTCCGAAAGCACTGTTGCCGAAAAGAGTGAGCTCAACTGGGCTTTCGACGTGAAACCCGTTCACGCGAAGAACTTGGCTAAGCTGTGGCTGACCAACGAGCCCGCAAACTATTTGGCACGCCTCAAGGGCGAGGCCCGGGCAGCGGGTTCGGGATTTGACTACCCCGACCAAACCAACGGCGTGAAGGCTCCGGCATGGAACGCGGACGGCACGGCCAACTGCACCTTCAAGGGCGAAGTTACCGACGGCATGGGAGACGGACGCGCGCTTGCCGACGAACACGGCGAGCAGGTAGCTGCCTTCGGATCGGTGGTTGCTCCCGGCTTCTCGCGTACCAACACCAATGAGGCCTTCTCGGCCGACAACGCCAATCTCGAGGTTGGCCGCGCAGGCACGTCATCCGAGCTGGGTGCGGCACCGGCTATCCTGGCACACGCCCAAGCAACCGTCGAGCGCGACCCGCTGCTCGAGCAGATGATGGCCGAGGAAAGGGAACGTGAGGAAGCCGAGCTTAAAGCCCTTGCCGAAGGCCGCGAACTCGAGCACCACACACGCGGCGGCGCCGGCGGGCTCAAAGGCGCAGGCGGCGCTAAAGGCGCCCGCGAGGCTCGCAAGCTTGACAAGCTGCGTGATCGCAAGGTCGACGGCGCAGGTCGCACAGGTATCGCAGGCGGCAAGGATGACTCTCGGTCACGCGACAAAACCAGCTCCAAATCAAACCGCAAGAAGGATGGATACATCACCATCCAAGAGATCGCTGAGATAGAGAAGCCTGCACCCTCAGAGGCCAGCGAACCCGAACGCGTCGGCATCACCTTTGGCGTCGAGGCCCTTAAAGACCTCGCCGCTCAGCAGGCCAAACGCAACGAGGCACAACGTCGCGAGCAAAAGTACACTAAGATCGACGAATAACGCGAGCCCGCGGCTCCTAGGTCGCGGATTTTGCCCATAGCAAGCACGGGAGAGACATGAACGCAGAAGCCATACTTGACGACATTGTCGAATCGATCGACACAGCAACCGGCGAGGAGGCCCCAGATGAGCTTTCGTCCGATCGCGTTAAGAGCATCTTCTCAACCATCGCGAAGAAATACGAGCGCTTCAACGCCGTCTCAAGCTTCGGGGCTTACAAGCTTTGGCTCGCCGGCATGGCGAAGCAGGCCCCCATCGAGGCGCATCATGACGTACTCGACATCGCAGGCGGAACGGGTGATGTCACCTTCACCATGGCGCGTACCAAAAAGCCCGCGCACGTGCAGTGCACCGACCTCGTCCCTGAAATGCTTGAGGTGGCCAAGATGCACTACGTTGAGGGCGCATCTGCCGGCGTTCCCGTTGACTTCGAGGTGGTTGACGCCCAGGCCATCCCCTACGCCGATGCGAGCTACGACGTGATCACCATGGCTTACGGCATTCGCAACATGCCCCAGCGCGACTTAGCGCTTTCTGAGATGTTCCGCGTGCTCAAGCCTGGCGGATCGCTTGTATGCCTCGAGTTCTCCACCCCGCCGAACGCCATCTGGCGCGCCTTGTACAACTTCTACCTGAAGCACCTGATCCCCTTCTGGGGCGGCCTCATCACAGGCGACCGCGAGGGTTTCGTATACCTCAGCAAGTCCATCAAAGCCTTCCCCGACCAAGAGGGCTTGGCAAGCATAATGAAAAAAGCCGGCTTCTCCGAGGTGACGTGGAAGAACTACACAGGAGGCATCGCCGCAGTCCATGTGGCAAAAAAGCCGGAATAGCGCGACTCTGATAGATTGCGCGACAGAAATCCAAACACAGTTTTGAGGAACTTGAAACCATGAAAAACGAAGCAGTTCTGGAAGGCGAAATCGCAGATTTGCCGATCGAGGCGAAAGAGGCCGCCGCAGAGGCCCCAAAGACACAAACCGTCGCGGAGCCCCGCCTGTGGACCCCCCTGTTCGTCATGATCATCGTAGCCACGCTGTGTGCCTTCATGGTAGGCCAGGGCACCAATGCCGGCACCTCGGTCTACATCGATATCATCGGCGGGTCCTCGACGCTCGCAGGCATCGGCGCTGCAGCCTTTTCGGGAGCAGCTGCTATCACTCGCCTGTTCGCCGGACCGGTGATCGACAACCGCGGCCGCGTAATCGTCATGATCTTCGGCGGCGTCTTCCTCATCGTTGGTACGCTCGGCCCCGTCCTCGTCACCGATATGAACTTCTTTATGGTATGGCGACTCATGCAGGGCATGGGCTTCGCGGCGGTCACCACAGCCTCCGCCACCGCAGCAGCCGACATCCTGCCCATGTCACGCCTTGGCGAAGGCATCGGCTACCACGGCCTCGGTCAGGCTCTTTCCATGGCCATAGGCCCGGCACTTGCCCTCTTCCTCGTGCACACCAACCCGGCCACCAATCTCTACCTGGGCCTTTCCGCGGCAGCAGCCTTGGCGCTCATCTTTTCCATCCTGTGCCGCTACGAGAAAAACCCCTCACGCCTACCCGAAACCTCAGCGTTTCGCATGCGCTGGGAAGAAAAGCAACGAGCTGCAACAAGCGTTCAATCCAGCAAGCGCGAATTTGGCGAAGGCGGGCCCGCCGAAAGAAAGCGCGTTACCCTCAACTCCTTCTTCGAAAAGCGCGCGCTGCCCGGCACCATCCCCATGCTTATGATGACGCCGGCCTTCGGCTTCAGCATTTACTTTGCCGGCGTGCTGGGGTCTTCCATCGGAGCCAGCAACGCGGGTCTGTACTACACGCTTTCGGCGGTGTCGATGATCATCGTACGTCTGAGCTCGAAAAAGTTCATGGATACGGTTGCGCCTATCAAGCTGTGTACGGTGGCTACGATCTTTGGCCTCGTTGGCTTCGGCATGCTGGCGCTTGCGAGCATGCAGGTTCTTTCACCCGCGATCACCGAACTGCTCTTCTGCGGGGCCGGCCTTCCTTACGGTGTGTTCCTCGGCATGATGATGCCCGTCAACCAGACCGTTGCCGTCAAGAACACCCCGCCCGAGCGCTGGGGCGCCACTAACGCGCTGTACCTGCTGGCTCTTGACGTGGGAGTCGGCATCGTCTGCGTAATCTGGGGCATGCTCAACGACGCCATGGGTTACACCGTGGCCATCGTATGCGCCATGGCGTTTATGGCAATCGCCTACCTTATCGCATGGATCTGCTACCCCGCACGCGACAAGAAATGGAGAAGGTAAGCGCTTAGCTTAAACTGCGGCGAAAAGAGCGCCGCTAGTACGGCTGCTCCAAATCGGCGTGCGCGAAAGCGTCAGCTGACAAGTCGAAGTACTTACCGTCACGGAAACGGTCAAGAGCCACGAGCGCAATCATGCCCGCATTGTCTCCGCAGGAGCGCAAAGGCGGCATGACCAGTTTCACGCGCATTTTCTGGCATAGCTTCTCATAGGACTCGCGTAGCACGGGATTTGCCGCCACGCCTCCGCCGAGACAGAAAGTGCGTGCACCCGTTTGCTCGAGCGCCTTTTTCGCCTTGGAAACCTGCACGTCAACAACAGCCTGCTGGAAGCTTGCGGCTACATCGGCCACGTTCGGTTCGCGCCCGGCTTCGCGCTCCTGGTTAATGTAGAGCACCACGGCGGTTTTGAGCCCCGAGAGCGAAAAACGCAGATCGCCCGAATGCATCATGGCACGCGGGAATGCGATGGCATCGGGGTCTCCCTGCGCAGCGTACTTGGAAATCACGGGGCCACCAGGATAGCCGAGGCCCAAAGCCTTGGCTACCTTGTCAAAGGCCTCCCCAACCGCATCGTCAATGGTGGCTCCAAGGATTTCGTAATCGCCCCAATCCTTCATATGCACGAGCATGGTGTTTCCTCCCGAAACCAAGGACACCACGGCCGGCGGTGCAAAATCCTCGCACTCGATCTTGTTGGCATACAGGTGACCTTCCAGGTGATTCACCCCGATGAAAGGAATATCAAGCGCCCAAGCGACACCCTTGGCGAAGGCAACGCCAACGACCAGCGCACCAACCAAGCCCGGCGCATAAGTCACCGAGATCGCATCCAAATCACGCCAGGTCAGGGCTTTCTGACCGAGGTTTGCACCCGCCACCTCAAGGCACTCGTCGCACACGCCGCATATTGCCTCGATATGCTTGCGGCTCGCGATCTCGGGAACCACGCCGCCAAAACGCGCATGGAAGTCCACCTGCGAAGCAATGATGTCAGCGAGCAAGGCGCCCGAACCGTCCACAATAGCCGCAGCCGTCTCATCGCACGAAGATTCGATAGCCAAAATCAGCGGGCGCTCGCGCTCGACCGCTACGTCAAGCATTTCGTTTTGAACCTGCAGCGCCATACCCGCGATGGAGGCGGCACCCGACGCAAGCTGCGCGTTTTCGCCGAGGACGGCAGAGGCCACCGGCAAGGGGCCCTTCATGATGACCGCATCTTCGCCATCGGAATAATAGCGAGGGCGCTTGCCAAGGCTTTCATAACCCAAGCGCTCGTACAGCGCCTGCGCGCCCAGGTTGCTCGCCCGCACCTCAAGCGAGCTCGTGCTCGCTCCCAAATTGCGGGCGTCCCCCGCCACGCGCGCCAAAAGCTCGCGCGCTATGCCGCGGCGCCGCATTTCAGGCAAAACAGCCACCTTGAGAATCTGCACATCGCCGTCAACCACCCAACCACCGGCATAGCCGAGCATGCGGGCATCGGACGAAAGAGGCATCTTGGGGTCGGCTTCGTAAGCTGCCCACCAGGTGCGATCAGCCCGGCCAAGCTCATCGGCGACCAGCGCAGAATTCCACGCATCGCTGCCCATGAGCTCGCCCTCAAGGCGTGCCACCTCATCCACATGCGCCGCGTCGAGAGGCTTGTACGCAATGCCTTGCGCATTGCCGCGGGCATTGGGCACAGCGGTATCGTTCATGGTTACGTGCTTGCTATCGCGCGACGGCGCCTCCTCGGCGCTCTTCGCCAAGCGCAGCTTCTCAGCCTCCTCGGCGTCGGAAAGTCGCGTATACACAGGTAGCGCGAAACCGGGGTTGTGACGTGTTGCATCGAAGGGATCGCATTCGCCCTTGCGCCATGCCTCCTGCAGGGCAAGCAGCAAACCGGTACCCGTCGGCGTCCACAAGGATTCGTCGAGCAAATCCCCCAAAGGATTGAACAAATCCGCATATTTGTTCAACGCATCACCCATAATCTGCAGACGCTTCGCAGCCGGATCCTGGGCGCACACGTCTTCGACCAAAGTCTCGCAGAACTCGACGGCCTTGATCACGCGGTCGCCCGACCTGCGCACAGCCCCGTCTTCGCCAAGCGAAAAATCAACCGGATAGACCTCTTTGCGCATAGCATCCGCCGCAACCAGAACCTCACCGCGAACGCCCGCCTGCCATGCGTTCCACGCAACAGCGTCAAGCGAGCTCACGCCCACCAGGGGCACACCCAAAGCGCTTGAGACGCCCTTCGCCGTTGCCATGGCAATGCGCACGCCCGTAAACGAACCCGGACCACGGCCGACCACAACGCAAGCGATATCCCCGCGAGACACGCCGCATGCACGCACCGCATCGTCGATGCTCGGAAGAAGCTTGGTGTTGGAAGCGCGGCGGGCGGCGATAACGTCGCTGCGCAGAACCTCGACCGAGCGCGTTTGCTCGTCGAGCCTTCCCACACCGATGGCGATCACCTCGTTGGCCGTATCGAAAGCCAGAACGTACGACGATTTCGCCATCAACGCGAACCTCCCGTTGTCTTCATCAATCGAGATTTTGAGTCCTTGGCCCACACAAAGAGAAGCTGCCTTGAACGCTCGCCAAAGGAATGCACGCGGATCTTTCGATCACCTGCCGCATCGGTCGTGATGCTGACCTCCAGGTAATCACACGGCATGGCGCTCGGGAACTTCTCCCCCCATTCGACGAAGGCAACGCCGTCGCTGTCGCCGTCAACCGCTTCAAAGTAGGCGATGTCCTCCAACTCGTCCGGGTCGTCCAGACGGTAGAGGTCGAAATGGTAGATGGGCATCGACCCATCGGTGTATTCGAGCAAAATGTTGAATGTGGGGCTGGTTACCGCAGCGCGCGTTCCCAGCTTTGCGGCCACGCCCTGCACGAACTGGGTCTTTCCCGCACCCAGATCACCCGAAAGCAGGACCACGTCGCCGGGGCGCAGATAAGGGGCCAGCGTAGCCGCCAACTGTTTGGTAGCCTCAGGGGTGCTTGTCTTGCGAATGTATGTCAGTCCATTTGCCATATGCCCATGATACGACATGCACGCTGCTCTTGAGCCGCCAAAGCCCCGCGCGCGCAGGGAAAACGCCAGGAGACACGGGAAGCGGCACCTATCCATCGTCCACCGAAAACTACTCAAAGCGCAGCGTAGTGCCCTATTTCTTTCCCCAGATAGAGCCTATCTTGTATGAGTTCTGTGTAGTTTTCCCAACCCTTTGCGGATTGTCTTCGGCAAACTGAAAAATGTCCTTTGGAAAAGAAGAACGCAGCTCAAACGTACCCGAAAGGCATCTCATGCTTCAGCTTAAGCAGATCTGCAAGTCCTACACGACTGGCGCCTTCACGCAGACCGCGCTCAACAATGTTTCGGTATCCTTCCGCGACAACGAATTTGTGGCCATCCTGGGCCCCTCCGGCTCGGGCAAGACCACTATGCTCAATATCATTGGCGGTCTTGACCACTACGATTCAGGCGACCTCATCATCGACGGCGTCTCCACCAAGCAATACCAGGATCGCGACTGGGACGCCTACCGCAACAACCGCATCGGCTTTGTCTTCCAGAGCTACAACCTCATCCCGCATCAAACGGTTCTCGCCAACGTAGAGCTGGCGCTCACCCTTTCCGGTGTGTCCTCCGAGGAACGCAAAAAGCGCGCACTCGAGGAGCTTGAACGCGTTGGCCTCGCTGAGCACGCCCACAAGAAGCCCAGCCAGCTTTCCGGCGGTCAGATGCAGCGCGTCGCCATCGCCCGCGCCCTCATCAACAACCCCGAGATCCTGCTTGCCGACGAGCCCACCGGCGCCCTTGACTCCGAAACCAGCGTCCAGATCATGGAAATCCTCCGTGAAATTTCCGCCGACAAGCTGATCATCATGGTCACCCACAACCCGGATCTGGCGGAAAACTACTCAAGCCGGATCATCCGCCTTCTGGACGGCTCCGTGATCAGCGACTCCAACCCCTATACGGAAGAAG
>JAFXIM010000123.1 GCA_017533165.1 Eggerthellaceae bacterium | reverse complement strand
CAAAACGAAAAACAGCGACCGAGGCATCATCCTTGGTCGCTTTCTTCTTCTAGGGCAAAATGTTGCTCACTTTCCTCGACGAGAGCAACGCCCTCCCCTATCCATCTCATGACGGGAACCGCCATGCTGTTGCCGATGGCTTTGTATCGCCGTCCGTTCGGGCATTGGTCTTCTGACTTGCCATTCCACTCGATGCGAGTCCAGTTGTCGGGGAACCCTTGCAGGCGTTCGCATTCAATCGGGGTCAACCTTCGGATTCCGGAGGATGATTGCAGGAACGTCTGCTGCTTCATCCCCTGCTGGGCGGCGATGGTTCCAGCCACGCTTCCGTCCCCGCTCTCGTAACGAAGCTCGTTGCGCGTGTTCTGCGCGAAGCCCCTCGCGTCAACCGCCTGACTTTCTGGCATAAACTCGGCGATCAGCGTCTCCGACCCGCCGCCCAAGCAGCCTCCGCTGGCCCTAAGCGTCCCGACTTCGCCTTCCCTGAACTGGGAGAAGGAACCCTCCGCGTAGCTTTCGACGCAGACGCTCGGCGCATCCCCACAGGCGGACAGCGTGTGGCACGGGTCGTTCCACTGCGGGTTCGAGCGATTATGGACGCTCGTGACCTGCGTAGTGTCGAAGGCAAGCGTGCTCGTCCCTTCTTCAAGCAAAATCGGCGGGTCCTTGTACTGCCTCGCACACTGAGTCGGGCACAAGCCCTCCAGAACCTCAGCGTTGGCCTGACCAGAACCCATCACGAACGGTTGGTTTTCTGCGTCGCCCTCGAGGATGCAGCCGCCAGCGTAACCGCGGTTGCCCCTTCCACCGCCGACGAGCGATGGGAACACGCTGTTCTCCGGGAATACGCGGTCGGACTGGGTTGCCCACGGATTAAGGCAACTGTCCTCGCTTCCCCCAGATTCGGGTTGGCATACGGCATGGCGATCCGCTGCCGTCAGGGTGTACATCGGCTCGCTTCCTTCTTGGAATCCATTGCCGTTGCCGCCGTTCCCTGGACCCCTACCGATGATGTTGCCGGCAATGGAGTACAAGCCAGACGCATCTGGCTCACATATGACGGGGACGCTGTTCCCCCAGCCTGCGGAGCGGATGGTCGGAGTAACCTCTTTGGCTTCCCCCATCGAGCGGGAATCAGCACTGTTGCCGTACGAGAAGGCTATGGTTGCTTGTTCCATTTGAAGTAACCCAGGGATGCTGTTTCCTCCCCCACCTGCTCGAAGCGGTGGCGCCATCTCCTCTTGATAGCCAATGTCTCCTGTTTCATAAGAAGACCCTGGATGGAACGTCACTGATTTGCTTGCTTCTCCAACGCGGCTTTCAGTCGCGGAGGCAAAGTACGCCCGCGCTTCCTTGCTCGATTTAAGATGCCCGTGCACGCCTGGCTGCTCAAATAGTACTGCTGCGGCACGGCGCCAGTCTCGAGCGTGCGCGACAACAATGATACGGCGGCGGCGTTGTGCCACTCCGAAAAACTGAGCGTCCAGCACTCGCCAGGCCGCATGATACCCGAGCTCTTCCAACGTCCCGAGGAAGGCTCCAAACGCCCGTCCTCCGTCCGAGGACAAAACGCCGGGGACGTTTTCCCAGACGATCCATTCTGGTCTAATTTGGTCACAAGCTCGGAGATACTCGAGCATGAGGTTGCCTCGCGGATCGTCCAGTCCCTTCCTGAGGCCGGCGACGGAGAATGACTGACAGGGGCTTCCACCCACGACAATGTCGACTTTTCCATGGTACTCACTCCAGTTTACGTTTGTAATATCGCCGAGATTCGGCACGTGGGGATAATGCTTCTTGAGGACAGCCGAGGGGAAAGAGTCCACCTCGGCAAAGGCTACGGGCTCGAAGCCGAGCGGCTCCCATGCGACGGAGGCCGCCTCGATGCCCGAGAACATGCTGATGTAGGTAAGTTTCTTAGAAGGTAACGAGCTCAATCATGACTGCTCCCTTCTTGGGAAGCCGCCAGATCAGCTTCTGCTGTTTTCCATACGGCAGAAATGCCCGCCGCGAGCGCCCCGACGATGAGCGCCTCAAGGGCAACTCGAATGTCGCCGCTGCCATCCCAAAACACAGGAAGCTGCACGATAAGGTAACTAGAAATACCTTGGACGAAAGTCCTGAATATGCGGTTCGTTCGGCACGCCTTTTTGAACCATGCGATCATTTTCTTCACTTCGCGTCACCCCGTATAGCGGCAAGCAGCGCTGTGTTCTGATCAGCAGACCCTTTGTACTGGGTTGATGTCTTCACGATGCCGTAGATAACCGCCAGTTTTGCGCGGTTGCTGAAAGATGAGTCTACGTCTATAGACTTAAGGAAATCGACAAGTGAGGATCCTTTATAGGCACTTTTACCTGTGAATACTGTGGATGATGTGGATGAACCTGTGGATGAATTTGCTGAAGATTCGAACGGACCGATTAGGACTTCTGCCACAGCCCTCATTGCTGCAGTGCGCTTCTTGATCAGCTTCTGCATATCGATCAGGCTGTCGATAAAGCACACCTCGATGAGAATAGAATGAGCTTGTGTCTTCTTCAAGAAATAGAGATCCTTGCGCTGTTTGGCACCACGGTCTTTCACGCCAAGAGCCTTGGAGATAGCTGAGGAGACCTCTGCGGCAAGCTTCTTGGTTGCGTCGCCGTAGTAGAGAACCTCGACGCCAGAACCTCCCCCTGCATTAAGATGGAAACTGAGGTTTAACTGTTTACTTCCGCCCCCTACGCGGTTGGCCTTCGCCACCTGCTCCTGCAGGACGGCCGTCTTGTTGGAGGCATCAGATGTAGTGTCGGTCACGGCATAGCCGTGTTGTTTCATGATCTTGATGAATTCTTTGTTGCAGAGGCGCGCCTGAGTATGTTCCTCGTACCCGTTAGCCCCCGCGCCCGGCGATTTGGCTGAGTGCCCAGCGTTTGAGGTAAACGTT
>JAFXIM010000122.1 GCA_017533165.1 Eggerthellaceae bacterium | reverse complement strand
TTGATCTGCACCGGCCAGTTGGTGGGGGCAGAACGAGGGGAGGATGCGCAGGTGTCGGCGCTGGTATCAGCGCGGGTGTCGGCAATGGTATTGGCACTGGTATCGGCACCCGCCGCCGCGCTCTTCGCGCCTTCGCTGACTGCACCCGATCCCGCGCTCATTGCAGCGTCTTGGCCAGCAGCGCCCGCTCCCGCGCTCGCCGCAAAGCCCTTGCCCGCCGCATCGGAAGCAGGAGTGTTAGCCTGCGCTCGGTCAAGCGGCCCATCCAAGAATGCGCTCAGCTTCTCCACCAAGGCATCGAGTTTTGCCGCACAGCCTCCTTCACAGCCCGCCGACGCCGCGACGTTCTTGCGGACCTCCATATTGGCCGCAACGGCCGCCTCATCGTAGGCTGCCGCCTCGCGCTCGATGAAGGTGATCGCACCCGCCGGGCATGTGGGAAGGCAGTCCCCCATGCCATCGCAATAATCGTCCCGCAAGAGCTTTGCCTTGCCATCGACGAGACCGAGGGCCCCCTCGTGGCACGCGCTTACGCACAGGCCGCAACCGTCACACAGGGTCTCGTCTATTTGGATGATTGTTCTGATCATGTTTTCCTCGTTTTTCCGCTAACTACAGCCTGCGACTCATGGGTTCCTCCCCAACCGGGGATCTAAACCCTTGCGTTCGGCTCATGCCCCGCTTACCTTCGCCAGCATAATTATGAGCGCGCGTATTCACATATTTATTGTTACCTGCATAGTAACATATATGCACAAAACATACGGTACTCAACGCAAAACGCTGCGACGCAGCGCATAGCGCTTCGAGAGCAAATCTTTTCGATTGCTGGGGTGATACCTGCGCAAGCGTCGCATCAGGATGCTGGCGATCCTTTCGGTTTCTCGCGCATCGTAGAGCTGGCCTTTGGTCATGGTGATCACCGTAAGGCCGAGGTGCTCGATCGCGTTGCGCCTTACCGAGTCATCCGTGAGGCGTCCCTCGCCTGAATGCCACAGATCGCTGTCGTACTCGATTGCCGCTCGTAGTTGCGGCCAATACATGTCGCATTTGAAAGATCTTTGTCGCGCGAGGGCCTTTGCGGTGGCAGGCAATTCGAAACACTGGTTAAGCTCGGGCTTGGGGATGCCGAACCCACCGAGTGACGTGGGAAGGCATAGCAAGATGACGGCGTTCGTCTCGGCGGGGGAAGCGGATCCATCCACTACGTATGAGAGAGCCTGATTGGCTTTTTTCACACCCCTCACGCCAGCTGCCTTGGCAAGGTAACGCCCAATCGCAAGTGTTGAGGTCAACGGCGGGCGAGTAGAAAAACCGCCTTCCGTTTTGGAATCAATGGAGTAAAAGCCGCAAAACTCCATTCCCACCTTGATCAGATCAACAAGATCCTTTTGCTTAGCAAGTTGTAAAAAGACAGCTTCAGGAGTCGAAACGTAAACGCCTGAATGCACTTTGACAAAAGAGCCCGCAAGCGCGCTGCCCTCCCATGCGCAACATTGAACGTTCGTCAACATCCGCCTGTCCGCAGGGCTTGCCACCAAAAGTGTTATCGGCCCATCCACTAACCCCAGCTTTTCGAAATCGAGTTCTTCGAGTTCGGCGGATTTCGGCGTTACTCCTTGGCGAGGTCTTGCCTTCGTTGGAGATAAGGCGTGGCGGTTTTGCAATGCACGCCAAAACGCAAGGGCCGAACGCCCTCCGATGAAGATTGCCATGCAAGCCCCCTTTCTCGCTAAGCTCGATGTGGATCGATCAGGAGCTTTGATAATTGCACAGTGCAGCAACGAGCATGCCGAGCGCGACTGATGCCCGAACGCT